>JAFUZB010000211.1 GCA_017476845.1 Clostridia bacterium | reverse complement strand
TCTGCTCACAGTGCTTCCGTTCATTTTACAATCGTTGCCGCGCAATGCTTTTCCCCGGTCTGTTCAGTCGTACTGCAGTCTGTACTTCTTATTGTCTGCTTAAACGTTTAAGTCTTATTGATACATGAAAGGCAGGAGACAACCACGACTCCTGCCTTTACTATGAAGCTCAAGCCCACTTGCGTTTCGATTTGGTTAATTCTACGCCGAATAGCACATTCCTGCACAGACTGAATATTTCTTTATCTCGCACGAGATATGTAACCTCCGGCGTATCATGGCAGGCCCTAAAGGAGGCGCGAAATACCGGGATTGCCCATTGCCGCCTACGCATGTGCACGAAGAACGATCCTGCATATGGATGAAATCCATCTGCGAAGAGCCTCTATAGGGGACCTAACGCAGATCGTTTGCGTGCTCAATGGGTAAAGTCTGCATCCTTGATCTCTGCGATGTTGTGCTGCTGCATTCACCCTGAGACAGTCAAGAAGACTGCTGTGTTCTTTTTGACCATCCGTATAGGCACAGGATCATACTGAAGATGTGCCATGCTCATATGAGGCTTCGCGCTGCGTTTGCAGAATGCCTCCTTTGGTCAGCGTCCCATGGAACCATCCCGTGCTTTCGCAAGCATACACGGTTTCGGCGGAGCAGCCCTCTGTCTTGGTTTTTCTGTTGCAGTTATCGCTGCGCGTGGCATGCGGGATACCTGCCTTACATCATCCATCATCATGGTTTCGAACACACATGATATCCGTATACAGGTGACGCATTCTCAATCTGGAAGATAGAATGTTTGCTTGGGCCCTGTATCCCGCATCAGCGTGCGTTTATCCCTGAAACGTGTGAGATAAAGTCCTGTGTCATAGAGATCGCCAACACATCCACCCACATGAATGGAGAAGATGAGCCATGCCAGGAATTTGTTCATGGGATCCTGTAATGCGATAACTGCACTGCCAAACACGATATCAAAGACGACGAATGGAGCAAGAAGCGCGATCAGACTGGCTGTCCGATAGATATAGATATTCGGGACACCGCAGTACGCAACCGTCGCCGTGAGGCCAAAGGTCAGCTTCTGTCCCGTAAGCAGCTTATATGCTGCACCGTGTGTCAGTTCATGAAGTACAAGATATACCAAGAGTGTCACGGTCACGATAAGTAAGCCTATACTCAGCTTCCCAATATCTCCCGTCCAGGGTCGAAGGATGAAGACGGCAGGAAGAATCAAAACGATCATGATGACTGCACCAATCACATTCAAAATAATGCCCGTCTTCTTGTCCGCCGCATCAATGGTGTAAGCCGCATGGTAATGCTCCGGAAGTTCTTTCTCGTAATGCATCATGAATATCGCTCCTGAACACAGCACCGGCGAGGTTCTCCCCCGCCGGTATATATTTGGGTCTGTCTATCCTGTCTGACCTGTTTCGGTCACAAGTTCATTGTATCTGATTTGCGCTATCTGTCAAATCGGCACTGTTACGCTAGCTGGATCAAGCCGCATCCTTCAGGAGTCGTTTTGCCGAATGTGCGAAATATGTGCTGCTCCTTTCTTGCCCCTGCATGCCTCCCTTGTCACGCAGCAAAACATATGTCTGTAACGCTTCGGTCGATGTCCTTCCCACAGGGGGACCCATTCCCGGCTATCTCTCCGCTGAAGGTTTGAAAGCGCTTCATCCAGGGAATAAGAACATCAATCTCATCTCAGCAGGTACCGCATCCACGGCCATCCCAGGTGCCTGTGCGCCGATGCATCACCCTATGATCATTGCATCAGATACGCCATATCTACCCACAGGACCGGGCGAACCATGCCCTCCTCCCAGTAAGCGTACATCCACTCCAGAGTGCCGTACTGATCGATGATTCCGGCATCCGTCACCCTCTTTCCCGGGGAGCGCAGCCACCATCTTCCCGTCAATCTTCCATCGACATTGCTGTCCTGCGCAACCAGCACGCCACGATACATGGCATACGACATAGGCACACACTCTCTCGGCGTATCGGCTCCAAAGTACCGATCCGCTTCCGCATAGCTCAGAAGGAAGATCTTGTCATCGGTATCCTTCCCGCCGTCTGTGGTGAAATCCGGATAACTCTGTCTGCTGCTGTTATCCACATGCGTGAGAAGGATATATGCCTGTTCGTCTTTGATAAAGGCAGCGAATAAGATTTCGTCAATCTGCGTTATTCGGGCACAATGTCTACCCGATACTTCTTTTGCCTATGTGGCAAATCGGTCTAAGAATACAGCTCATGAAAGCTCATGGTTGAGCGGATGCATCAGCCGATACTCCCTCCTGCGACGATAGAAGGTGGTTTCGGTCATTCCACACCGCCTCTGCGCTTCTTCCAAGCCGATCTGACCCGCTTCCCACGCCTTCACGGTCTCCTCGAAGATATCCGGAATAGGCAGTGCAGGACGTCCCAGATGCACTCCACGCGCTCTCGCCGCTGCAATGCCTTCGGCCTGGCGCTTTTTTATATTCTCCCTCTCCGACTGCGCCACGAAGCTGAGGATCTGCAAAACCAGATCGGCAATAAACGTGCCCATAAGGTCTTTGCCGTTGCGCGTATCCAGCAGCGGCATATCGATCACGCAGATATCGATACCGATATCCTTAGTGAGAATGCGCCACTGCCGCTGAATCTCCTCGTAGTTCCTCCCCAGACGGTCAATGCTGAGAACGTAAAGCAGATCGCCCGCCCTCAGTTTCTGCACCATCTTACTATACTGCGGGCGATCGAAGTCCTTCCCGGACTGCTTGTCCACGAAGATCTTCTCCGGATCAACCAGCTTCTCGCGCAAGGCGATCAGCTGACGGTCCTCGTTCTGGTCCTGACTAGAAACTCTTACATAGCCGTAGGTGTTTGACATGGGTTTTCCCCTCCATATAAAGATTAGGGCAACAGAAAACCAGGCAGCTATCCTCCCGGCATCCTATTGCCCAACATAACTATACGGCTATTTGCTTATTTTTCATCCTGTCCAAATCGCACCTTCACACGAGAGAAGGACATCGTCCGTTCGTTCTCCCAACTTGGTGGGCAACATGAAGGCATCCGCTTTTCGAAGGGAATCGGATACTTTCGTCATCTCGATATAGCCCATGTGTGGGAAGTCGCAGTGCCCACATAAGACATCTGGCTAATGCACTGCTGCACCCCATCAGGAGGCCAGAAAGGCCATTGCAGGAGATCATGTGTGGTTGTATTAGCACGAATCGTGTGGTGAAGTGGCTTTGGCCTAAAGATCGGAGGAATGGGCGGATCCACACCTGATTGATGACTTAACCCAATCGCTCAGAACGATCGCTTTGGTTCCATCGTATTGCCGCATTCGTCAATGCGGCCGGGATGTGAAGCCATTCCCATCCTGAACAGAAACGATCTTATTCGTCTCCGATCTTCCCCGGATATAGCTTCATCAGCCTATCCACTTTCTTCTCCAAGTCCATATCAGATCCGGCAATTTCCCTGATCTGTTCATCATCATCGTCGGCACCGAGGATATCATACACGGCTTCCTCAACGGAATACAGCCGAGAAAGGATCGAATCCTCATACGGACCAGGTATAAAACCAAAGATTTGTTCTATGACCTCTTCCAGGTCATGGACGCCCTCCATCGCTTGGATGAGGTTGGTGAATGTAATCTTACTAATCATGCTTAACCTTAGATTTTCTTTGTTCCACCTTAAGAAAACACTATAATTGCAGCACAACGCAGCTTTATGTCATCCGGTCACTTGTACATACCGTTTTCACATACGCGGCTTGCTTTGTTTTTCCATGCTTGATGGCTTATCCATGCTCCGGACGTGTAAATTGGCGTGGCGCATAGAAATGCGGTCGTTTTGAGAATCCTATTGGCACAACCGCAAGAGCCTCACCGGTACTGTCGTCGCTCACGAGACCACTACATTAAGCACGGAATGATTACCGTTCGTGCGCTGGACCAGGGCCAGCCAGTCATATCCTGTCAATTCAGGCATTACTCCGGTTGAATGGGACATCGTTGGGACTTGACCCCAAATCATCCATCACTGTTCTCTCGGTTGAACTACGATGTCTCATCACATATCTTGAAGCCGTATTTCTGCGCAGCGTCCCATAAATGCAGGCGCATTGATGCTTTGTGATAGCCGATCACCGCACTTTTGCGGCCCCCGGTTACAAGCTTCTCTGTGCCTTTCCGGAGGTCACCACATCAAGGATGATATCACCATAATGAGCCTCTTGTTGGATTTCCTTCACCCGCATAGGATCATCATAGCTGCCGACATAGCAGAACGCTCACTCCCTTCCCATACATTTTCCTGCAGCTCTCCCCCATCAGTCCTGAAAGAAGAACGGTATATCGTTCTCTTTGCAATATTCATGGGCGTAGCTGCCTCTGTACACTCCAGCCTTGAATCCCTCCGGCTTGTTGTCGAAATTCCTTTCTCCAATGGAACGTATGCTCTTTGGAAGGAAGATTCGATGCAGAGAAGTACTTGAAAAGACATAATCTGCAATCGTCTCAGTTCCTTCTGCGAGGTAGACTGTCGTCAAATCACTACAGAGATCAAAAGCTGCCGCACCTATCGTTTTCACGCTTCCGGGGATATCTACCAGTTTAAGACCTTTTACGTACTCAAACGCACCTTCCCCTATTTCCGTGATGGTAGCCGCGATCGATACCTCCTTCATCTGTGACGCCTCAAAAGCATATTCAGGGATCCTTGTAAGCCCT
>JAFUZB010000210.1 GCA_017476845.1 Clostridia bacterium | reverse complement strand
GGAGGCGCAAGTGAAGAGACCCTTGCATGTATGCCGGGACACTTCATTACAAGAGGGTCCATCAAGAGTTCCCCAGAACTCTACGATGTGCCTTTATCAGCTTATGAAACCATAAAGCTTGGTGATAACCGGGAGGTAAAAGCGCACAGAGACAAAGCGAGTCAATACGGACAAACCCGAACCGTGGTTATCACACTCAGTGATGAACTTAAAGCAGTACAGGTAGCCGATTTGGAAAAGAAGGTCCGGGCTTTCGAAGAGAACGTTGCAGAATTAAATACGAGACTCAAAAATCCACGGGCATTGATGGACAAACGGCTGAACTCAGTAAAAGATAAAGTTGCATCCATGCTTCTTGCGCCATACCATATGGAGCAATTCCTCGAAGTAACGTATGAAACGGTAGAAGATCATGATCCGGTGCTTTCCAGGAAGTATAAGAAGCATTTGGAACAGAAAAGGAAAGAAAGGAAACAGAAAAAGGTCGCAGGCCAAGACATCCCGCTGGAAGCAGAGGACGCAATTGCCACCATGGAGGGAAGCGTCATCCAGAGTATGGAAGACATTCCTAAAGTACAGATTGTCACGAAGATTCTTGTCAAGGTGAATGAAGAACACAGGAAGCAAGTCATTGACAAGTATTACGGTAAGCATCTGCTTACTACAGATCACGATGATTGGGACACTCAGAAGATACTCGTCGTATATCGAGATCAGGAGTGCATTGAGCGCTTCTTCAGGGACAGTAAAAACACGAACTACTTCTCTGTTCGGCCTTCTTTTCACTGGACAGACCAGAAGATCAGAGTTCATGTCATGCTGTGTTATCTCGGGTTGTCAATATGTAGATTCGCTACATACCTTATGGACAGGGAGCAGAATTACCACGTTTCATGTGACAAGCTCCTGAATTTATTGGAAGGTGTTCAAGAATGTCTGGTCCTTATGTCTGTCAACGGTGAAAGACTGGAGTCCAGAAAAGTACTCAGTGAATTGGATGGTGAGCAAGAAAAAGCTTGGCAGGCGGTTTGTTCATTGAAGAAGTATATGAATGAACGTCCCTCCCGCGCGGAGTAGCAATAGTTTGTTGCACACAAAAATGGGCTGCAACCATTGATTTTCAATGGTTGCAGCCCATTTTTGTGGCTCAAAGTCGAAACTACCGTTAGAGAAACATACGCGTGCTCCGCGGGATACATGAAGCGCCGTGTTCTGTCTGTTTTCTCGCCCCGAACGTTCTATCCTCTGAGCAGCTCCCGATAGATCTCCAGGTCCAGGTCCTTATAGACATTAAAGACGACTTTCATCCGGCTCCCGGTTTCGTCCAGCCATCTCCGGACTGCGGAACCCGCAATCTCAGCCGCGCGATGGTTGGGAAACATGAAGACACCGGTCGATATGCAGCAGAAGGCGAGACTTTTCACCGCGTTTTCCTCCGCCAGAGACAGACAGGAGGTATAGCAGGAGGCGAGCAGGCGCTCATGCTCCTGCGTCAGCGCGCCATCCACGATCGGACCCACGGTATGAAGCACATACCTGCAGGGCAGGTTATAGCCCGGGGTGATCTTCGCCTGACCGGTCGGCTCCTCATGGCCCTGCGCCTGCATGAGGCAATGGCACCTGTCCCGCAGCGCCAATCCAGCCCTGGAGTGGATGATATTGTCCGCGCACCCGTGCAGCGGCCAAAAGCAGCCCAGCATCTGACTGTTGGCCGGATTGACGATGGCGTCCACACGCAGTGTCGTCATGTCCCCCTGCCACAGCACCAGTCGCCCGTCCAAAGGACACACAGGGAGCGCATCAACGTCCGTGACGCCCGCCCGCCTGTTTTCCTCCTGCAGATAGGCATCCTGGACCTGCAGGAATTCCTCCTGCAGGGGCCTTGGCGGACGGATATTCATGAGGGCACGCAGCATGCGCTTCTGCTCCTCTTCTTCCTCTGGAACGCCGTACGCCTGCAAGTCCGCATCCTCATCCAGAAGATACCGGATGAGCCAGACTCGCCTTTCCTCATGGGTCATTGCACATTCTCCCCCTTCTTACACGTAGCCCAGAAGGCGCACCAGATAGATCCAGAAGGTCAGTGTGAAGGCACTGAGCACCGTGGTCAGCATGACGGTTGCCTGGGTGAGCGCCCCTTCATGCCCCATCTGCCGCGCCATGATATAGCCCGCCACGGTTGTGGCGGATCCCAGCATGACGACAATCGCAATGAGCTTTTCCCCGCGAAAACCCAGGAGGATCGCCAGGGGCAGAAAGAGGATCCCAAAGCCAACAAGCTTGAGTGCCCCGGCAAGGGACGCCTCCTTCAGCCGCTCCCGGATCTTCCCCGTCTCCATCTGGGCACCCATCGCCATAAGTCCAAGTGGCGTGGCGGTCTTCCCGATATCCCCGAGCGTGGTCCGAAGGATCCCGGGCATCTTCCAGGGAAGGCAGGAGACGAGAAAGCCGCCGAGGACGCCGAGGATGATCGGGTTAGTCAGGATCCCTCGGAGCGTCTTTTGGATGTCTCCCTTTCGGATCCCGCCCGCGGGGCCAAGGAGGGAGAGAACGATGACGGCGGCCACATTGTAGGCCGGGACAGAGCCCAGGATCATCAGGGATCCCACCGTCACGGTGCCGTAGAGGTTTTCTATGAGGGCCATGCCAAGAAGCGAGGCTGAGGAGCGGTAGGCCGCCTGCACAAACTCGCCTCGAAGCTCCCCTTGTACAAAAAGGCGTGCGATCAGGCAGGCCAAAAAAATCGAGAGCACCGTTGCACTAAGGCAAAAGATCACAAACCCTGTATCCCATACCTCAAACAGCGAGATATCCGCCAGCTGGACAAAGAGGTTCAGGGGAAGCGCGATCTTGAACACATAGGTGTTGGCGCCCCGGGCAAAGCTCTCTGTCATGATGCCGCGGCGGCGGAGAAACACACCGGCAAGCATGAGCAGAAAGACCGGTACGGTGGCGCTGAGGGCATAGCTTAGGTGTTCCATACACCCTCCGAAGAAACGACCACACACGCACCGTTTAAGGCGATCTCGCCGCCCTCCACCCGGATCTCCCGCCCGTCAACCAGGTCTCGGTAGTATCCGTCCGGCACAGGCACCTGCACCCTCTCGGGTACCTCCTCTCCCACGCAGAAGGTGCCGCACAGCCATTCTTCGCCCTTGCGGTACATTGCCTGCAGCACGGTTTCGCCCTGCGCGTGCACGCGGTAGCTGCCCTCCCGCAGGATGGGGAGACGGCGAATGGGGAGAAGACGCACGAGATAAGGCGTCAGGTCCTCCCCGCTTCTGTCTATGACATCTTTTTCAAACAGGTCCGGCAGGTGTGCGCAGGAGAACTCCTGCCCGGCATACAGAAGCGTCGTGCCGTGCTGGAAATAGAGAAAGGCGGTCAGGTTCCGAAGCCGGCGCCTGTCCGGGACCAGGGCAGCGGCGCGCTGCCTGTCATGATTCTCCAGGAAGCGCAGCTTGACGAAGTTTTCCGGATACAGGTACTCCTGGGCCTGCACGGCGTCCGCATAGGCCGCGAGCGTTCCCCTGCCATGGAGATAGTCCTCCAGCTTGCCCTGGACATCGTAGTCGTAGAGGATATCGAACGCCTGGTACAATTCCCCGTCGGAGTGGCTGACCAGTCCCCTTGCGCGGTTATCCAGGGTAAAGCCCGGTTCTACGGACTCCGCCAGCCACAGGCAGTCCGGATGCACCTTCGCCACGGCCTCCCGCGCCGCCTTCCAGAACGCAAGGGGCACAAGCGGCGCCACATCGCAGCGGAAACCGTCAACAATGTCCGCCCAGTACAATAGGGTCCCGATCTGCTCCTCCCACAGTCCCTTCTGTCCGTAATCCAGGTCAATGATGTCCGACCAGTCGCCGATGCGGTTGCCAAAGCTCCCATCCTTCTTGTGATAGAACCACTCCGGATGCGCCGAGGCGAGCACCGAGTCCGGGGAAGTGTGGTTAAAGACGATATCCAAGATCACCCGCATCCCCGCCTCATGGCAGGCATGCACCAATGCCTTCAGGTCCTCCAGTGTCCCCAGGGACGGTTGGATGCCCCGGTAATCCCGGATCGCGTACGGGCTGCCAACGCTGCCCTTGCGCGCCTTCTCCCCGATGGGATAGATCGGCATGAGCCAGAGGATATCCGCGCCGAGCGCACGGATGCGCGGAAGATCCGCCATGAGTGCACGGAAGGTGCCCTCGGGGGTGTGCTGTCTGACAAACGCCGAGTAGATCAGACGGTTTCGCAGACTGACCGATGTGTTTTCTGCCATGGTCCTGTTCCCTCCTACACAGACAGACTGTCCCGGAACTCGCCCGGCGTCCTGCCCACAATCTTTTTGAAGCTTCTGGAAAAGTGCGCGACATCCTGATAGCCCACCGCATAGGCCACATCCTGCACGCGCATGGCCGGATCGGCCAAAAGCAGCTTGGCCCTGTCCACGCGCATGCCCGCGATGAGATCGAAGAAGGACTGCCCGGTATGGCGGTTGAGGAGCTTACTTAGATGCCACTGCGAGACATAGACATGCTCGGCGACATCGCTCAGGCTCAGGTGCTCCGCGCAGTGCTCGCGCATATACTGAAGGGCATGGCTGACAAGAAAGCTGCCCGCTTCGCTCCCCTTCTCCTCCGTGCCTTCCTCCGTTTCTTCCTTGCCCTCGCCGAGCCTTCGGCGCATCTCCGAGAGCGCCTCCTCCAGCTCATCCATCTTGCTGGGCTTGAGGAGGTACCGGCACACGCCAAAGCGGATCGCGCTCTGGGCATAGTCGAAGTCCCGAAAGGCCGTGAGCACCGTGATCTGCATGCGCGGGAACTCGCTTCGAAGCGCCGCCGCCATGGTCAGCCCGTCCATATTGGGCATGCGAATATCGGTAAAGAGGATATCGGGCTGCAGAGCGCGGACAACCACCAGGCCCTCCTGTCCGTCGTGCGCGACCCCGACCACCTCGCAGCCGTTTTCCCGCCAGGGCATCACGCGCCGTAAGCCCTCGAGGATCAGCTGCTCATCGTCCACCAGCACAACCTTGTACATATTCCTTCCCTGTCCTTGCTTCAGTTTGCAAACGGCGAGAGCGCCATGACCCGCTCCCAGAGTTCTTCCACGCTCATATGTCCCTGTGCGAGCGACGGAAGGCATCCGAGCAGCCAGGCTTCCCTCGCCTCCCGGCTCATGGCGTCCTGCAGGGGCGACACCATGACATTTGCCCCGTTGGTGAGACGAAGCGCGGATTCGAGAAGTGCGCCCGTGTATTCATAGCCGCCAAAGCGAATCCTGTTTTCCTCCCCAGTGAGTGAGGCAAACAGGTCAACCGCTGCCTCGCGGCGCGCCCGGTCCTCCCAGGCGCGGCGGGTGAGGTAGAATCCCATGGAGATCCCGCCTACCACCACGCCTCCGCCCTCGGGGGCATAGGCAGGCACCGGGAGCACCTGGGTAGCCTCCATGCGGGTGGGATCGATCATGTTGGCAAACCAGCTCCCGTCGATCTTCATCGCGGCACGCCGTGTGGAAAAGAGCGCACTGGCGCTCGCCTCGTCGGTGTAGGCGGCATTCTCCGCAAACGCCCCGAGCTCCCAGAGATGACGGATGAGGCGCATGGCCTCGATCCAGCTCTCAGGCACCTCGCCCGTGCTCTGCGGTCTTGCCCTGAGCGCAGCCTCCCCGCCGCAGGCAATGAGGGCAAACTCGGCCAGATAATGCGGGATATCCGAAAGCGAGATGGCAATGGGCACCACTCCGGCCTCGCGAAAGCCCGCGATCGCCTCCTCCAGATGCTCCCAGGTGTCCGGAAGGGGCAGGCCATATTCCGCAAACAGATCCGTATTCACGAACAGTCCTTCCCAATAGCCGCGCACCGGAATGGCATAGGTGTGCCCGTCACTCTCGGTGAGCGCCGGGTTTTCCGGAAGGTGCAGTGCAGGATACGCCGCATTGATCTCGTCGATGGGCACGACCTTGTAGAGGATCGGGGCGGAGTCGGCGCGGGCCGCAAAGTAGAAGAGCACATCGGGCTCGTTGCCTGCGGCGAAATCGAAGATGACGCTGGCCTTCCAGGCCTCGTCGCTGGTGGCCGACCGGTCCTCCACGGTGTTTCCCGTTCTCTGCTCATAATCCTTAAGAATCTCCACATAGGCCCCCGCTGCCGCATCCGCCCCGGCAAAGCAGGAGACCGTGCGCAGTGTCACGGCCCGGGCCTCGGGGAGGAAGGTCCAGAGGAATGAGACGATCAGAAGACAGAGCGCAGTACATTTTCTCATGGCAGTTCCTCCTCGGTAGCGTTCTTCGCAGGAAGGGAGAGGGTGACGACCGTACATTGCTCTTTGCCCCCGCGCACATCGCACTGCGCCGCATCTGCGTAGAGGAGGCGCACGCGCGAGAAGATATTGGCAAGCCCCAGATGCTCGCCCGCGTCCCCGGTGCCCGACAGTGCATCCGCAATGCGCTTTTCATCCTCCGCATCCATCCCGCGCCCGCTGTTGGTGACCCGTAGAATGAGCTTATCTCCCTCCCGGAAGGCCTCCAAAAGGATCTCCCCGCTTCCCGCGGGCGCAATCCCGTGCTCGACGGCGTTTTCCATGATCGGCTGCAGGCAGAGCTGCGGGACCTGGCAGTCCAGGCAGTCGTCCGCAATCTCCTCGCGGACACGCAGCCGTTCGCCAAAGCGCAGGGAGACAAAGTATGCGTAGGCCTCCGTGATCTCCATCTCCTCCCGAAGCGGGACCGTTCTTCGGTTCTTCCTGGACATGGAGGCGTTGAGCAGGACACTGAGGGCCTCCACCATCTCACTCATGCGCTCGGAGCCCTCCATGCGCGCTTCCCAGTTGAGTGTCTCCAGCGCGTTATTGATAAAGTGCGGGTTGATACGGCTCTGCATGGCCTGGATTCTGGCATCCCGCAGGGCGATCTCCTCCCTGTAGGTCCGGTCGACCAGGGTCTTGAGCTGCACGGACATGTGCGAGAAGGTGCGCGAGAGCACACCGAGCTCATCCTCGCCGGCATCGGGCACCGTCACACCGAGCTCACCCGCCTCCATGCGCCCCGCCGCCTCGCGCAGGCGGCCCACCGGTCGCACAATGCGCCGGTTCACAAAAAAGAGGATCACCGCCAGCATCGGAAGCAGGGCCAGCCAGAGGACGACCATGATCCTGCGGAAGGTATAGATCTCCCGATAGACCTTTTCCGCACTGACCTCAAGGAGGATCTGCAGGTCCCAGTCCCAGTCGGAGAAGGCGGCTTGGTATATGACCTGCTCCTCATCCCGGCTGAGCCCCTCCGGAATATGTGCCCTGTCCAGCGTCCG
>JAFUZB010000209.1 GCA_017476845.1 Clostridia bacterium | reverse complement strand
TAGGCGTTAAAGCCGAAGACGGCATTTCCGCTGTCGCGGCGATGACCAAGCTCTGTAATGAGCGGGTCCGAGGAGACCTTGGCAAAGCGAATCCAGACAGGACCGGTCGAAAAATAGGATGGCTATAGTAACGAAATGCTGGGATAAGCTTGTTGTTGCTTCTCGGCCGCCATATAATACCGTCAGGAGGTAAGAATCATGACGGATTATGAAGAGCTAATTGCGATCTCTGAAGCCCTTTCTGCAGAGCATATTTCAGAGCTTCTCAAGCAGGCACGACTATTTGAGGCAGATGAGGAGACTGTGCATGCCAAGAAAGACACTGATAGAGTGTCAACACCAAGAACTCCAAACAAGATTTCTCGTCCGGATTGCCCACATTGTGCAAGTAAGTCCGTCGTTCTGGATGGCAAGCAATGCGGAAAACAACGCTATTGGTGTAAATCGTGCAACCGCAGTTTTGTTCCAACCACCAATACTTTGATGAGCAAATCCCACTATGATAGGAACACTTGGGAAACAGTAATCAACGACACTTTTCAAGGTATTTCGATTGATGACACCGCGGATGCGCTGGATATTCCACATCGAACGGTTTTCAGAATGCGGCATAAGGTGCTCTTAGCACTTCTATACATTGAAGAAAACTCACCAACCGAGCTAAAGAATATAGCAGAACTCGATGAAACCTATGTCCTTGAGAGCGAAAAGGGAAAGAAGTTTGGTGATTGTGCAACTCGAGAACCAAGAAAACGGGGGTCGAAGGCAAGCAAACGAGGTCTTTCCAACGAACAGATCTGTATCTGTACCGGTGTTGAACGAAACAAAGGCGAATCGTATGCAGTGACCGTCAACCGTGCCAAGCCAAGTAACTCAGAGTTGAAAAAAGGCTTTCGGCGAGCATATCGAAGAAGGTACAGTGATATTCACTGATGGATTGAAAGGATACAAAGTCCTTGAGGAAACAGTGGATTGTATGGTTACTGGCGTTTCGACAGATGAAATGAAAGCTTCCAAAACTGCGAATCTCAATAATGTGAACAGCTTTCATTCTTTCATTAAGTCTCGATACCATGATTATCGAGGAGTTGCTTCGAAATACATCAATCGCTACAACGCACTGTTTGCCTCTGGGTTTCGTGATCGCAAAGAAACAATAAAGCAGATATGCGATTTGGTCCTGACGCTGCGGGACGACGATATTCATATGAGAGATATCGATGTAGAGGAAAAAGACCTATTCTTGGACACCTAATAAGCTTATCCCAGTATTTCGTTACTATAGCCAATAGGATACGGGTCGGATGAGGCCGCCGTCGGCGGGCCAGTCAAAGCTCTTTTCGTAGGGCAGCGCATCCGCGCTCATGCGATTGTCGACCGAGACGGTCACAGCCGCAGGCGCCTCCGACATGCGCACGGCCCTGGTGATCTCCACGGTGAAGGGGGTGTAGCCCGAGCGGGTATGCGCAAGGCGCAGCTTGCCCACCGATATACGGGTATCCCGATAGGCGCCCTCAAAGTGCAGGAAGAAGCGCGAGCCGGGGAGCTTGGGAAGGAGCGTGCGGTACCAGACCTTTCCGCGGTACTCCTCGTACCCGGGCACAACATTGATCGTGTGGGGCACGGTGCATACCGTGGCTTGCTTTCCCAACAGACAGGTGGACTTGTCGCCGGCTGCAAAGGTCCATTCGGTCAAGGAAAGGGTGGTTCTGCCCGTGGCAGGGTTGCAGTGGACAGCGGTCATAGGGGCTCCTTTCATCAAGGTGCTTTATTCCATGGGCTTTCATAGGACATGCAGGATGGGACCGAGGTACCAGGACAGGGCAAGCACATCGGCGGCCAGGCCAAGGAATAGAAAGACGCGGTTGGCCAGGCGGTTGGACAAAAACCACTTCAGACAGAAGCCCTTTTTCAGGGGCCAGAGGAGCTGAAGCGGTTTTTTGTTGGTCAGGTCCAGAAGAAGATGGGAGAGTGCCCCGCCGAGCATGCCAAGGCCGGTCTCGCGGGAAATGCACCATCCTCCGAAGGTGATGAGCAAAGTATAGAGAAGGGAGTGGGTAAAGCCCCGGTGCGGGCTGAAGCGTCCCTTGACGGCGGTGAGGGTAAGGATGAGGAGCCCGAGGGCCGCATCCGCGGCGCGCTGCGTGAGGAGCATCTCCCCGATCCCCAGGGAGAGCGCGGAATCCAGGATGAGCACGAGGAGGATGAGCAGGACAAGGAGGCCGCGCGTGAGCAGGCGGTCATCCTGCCGCGTGGCTTTTTCCCGCATCTCGATGTCGCACAGGACCGCACCCGCAGCGCCGCCCAGGGCGGAGAGCAGGATGCCGGAAAGGGTGTGGGGCGAGGCGAGGGCAAGGCCCGCAGCAAAGCCTACGGCGATATGGGTCCTCCCCATCATGCGCAACCCCTCCCTTCTTTCCTTCCTGTATGTGGCCCCATTGGCCTTGGGGGAGAGTATAAGCGCCGATGCGTGCGAAAACAAGAGACGGTTTACTTGCCCGACTCGCTCTTTAGGCGGATGGTCTTCCACTTGCCGTGCCTGTAGCGCACAAAGACCAGGAGCGTGCGCGTCATCTGATCGGCGGCCAGGGCGATCCAGGCGCCGTAGATCCCAAGGCCCATGGCGACGAGGATCAGGGCGAGGACGGGACGGATAATCATCATGGTGATCGTCGTGATGACAGCTGTCGCCCTTGTGTCACCGGCCCCGCGCAGGCCGCCCGCGACGATGAACTGTGAGGCCTGGAAGGGCTGGACGAAGGCGAGGAAGAGCATGATGGTCCGTCCCATGGCGATGATCTGCGGATCCTGGTTGTACATGGCCACGATCTGCCCGCCGAAGAGAGCGAAGAGCAGGGTGAGCAGGAGACTGATGACCATCCCGATGCGCTGGCAGCGGCTGCAGTAGGCCTCCGCCATGTCCGGGCGCTGCTTGCCCAGCGACTGGCCTACGAGGGTGGTCGAGGAGATGGCGAACGCCTGGCCTAACATGAAGGAGAGGGCCTGGATGTTCATGCAGATCTGGTGGGTGGCAAAGGCGAGGGTGCCCAGGGACGCTACGGTAATGGAGAAGACGATCATGCCCACGCGCATGAGCAGCTGCTCGACCATGGAGGGGAGACCGATGTGCAGAAGGTCGCCCATGGTCTCGGCATGCCAGCGAAAGCCCTTTTTCATCTCCAGCTTCAGGAACCCGTTGCCGCGAAGGATGATGACAAGCGCGATGACAAAGGCGACAAGCTGCCCGATGACCGTCGCGATGGAGGCGCCGGCCACACCCATCTCGGGGAAACCGAAGTTGCCGTAGATGAGGAGGTAGTTGAACACCACGTTGACGGCGTTGGCGATGAGGTTGTAGATCATGGAGGAGCGCGAGTCGCCCACGCCGCGAAGGGCCGCGGTGATCGTGCTCGTCAGCGCCATGGTAAGAAAGCCCGCCAGCTGAATCTGCAGGTACTGGGTGGCCCAGAGCGTGACGGTCTCCTCGGTGGAGCCCATGAAGATGACCATGGGCCGGGAGAAGATAATCCCGATAATGGACAGAATCAGGGTGGAGACAAAGGTGAACAGAAGGCCCTGTCGCACCACCAGGTTGGCCTTTTCGCGCTCGCCCGTGCCCTTGCATCTGGCGACCATGGCCGTGACGCCCGTGTTCATGGCGATGAAGGCAGCCATGAGCAGGAACTTGGGCTGGTTGGTGAGGCCCACGGCCGAGAGTGCCTGGGCGCCGAGCACGGTGTGCTCGGCCCCGCCGATGGAGCCGACCATCATCAGGTCGACCATGGAGGCGAGCTGGGTGAGGATGAGCTCCACGAAGCCCGGCCAGGCGATGCGCACGACATCGCTGTAGAGCTCGCGGTTTGTGACGCCCTGGGGCAACTTTCCGGTCACCCGGCCCTCGGCGCCCTGCACGGGGCCGTCGGGCATGTGATCCAGGGCGGTGGAGAGTCGGTCCTTGTGCTGGCTTGCATGAAGACGGATAGCCATTGCGTTTCCTCCGGGGAAGCATAGTGGGTAGGGAAAAGATACCACGCGGGGGAAGGGAAACGTATTGCAGAAATCGTGAGATAAACGCTATAGGACGCCGAAGAGCTCGGTGATATCGCTGTCGGGGAGGACGCGGTCGGTCACCTTGTCCGCATTTTTCAGCATGCTCTCCACATGGCCCTCCAGGGCGCTTGCGACAAAGCTGTCCACATCCGCCCCGCGCAGGGAGAAGAAGTAGAAGGGATTGTCGTCCAGCCGGATCCCGATGCCGTACATGACAGCGGCGACATGCTTGCACATCGTGGCCCAGTCGGGGCAGGAGCAGTTCATATGGATCTGGCGCGGGGAGGGGAAGAGCCCGTCGCGCGCAAGGAAGAGCTCCTTGAGGCTCTCCGGGAAGCGGCCGTAGATGAGGTCCTCCATGTCCTTGATCTCGCTGTTGCAGCGCGCGATGATCTCCTCCTGCTTTTTGGGGGAGAGGGGATCGATGGAGATGGTCACCCGGTAGGGCGTACTCCGGGAGCCCTGGACCAAGGCCTGGACCTGCCCCTGGGTGATCTCCAAATCAAGCACGGTGCCGCTTGCCACGTACCGCTTGCCGCGCGGCAAACGGTTGGCATAGTCGGCGTAGCGCTCCATATTGGTGCACCAGGCCTGACCCCACCAGCTCACACAGATCCGGCTTCCGCTTCCCTTGGGGGAAACGGGATGGTAGGTTTTCCCGCGCTTGCCCGCCTTGGCGATGCTCTCCTCGGCGTTTTGCCGAAGCAGCGAGACAGAGGGCTGGGAGAACTGGGGATAATAGTCATAGTAGCTTGTGCGTCTCCTTGCCATGGTTTACACCTCCAGTCTGAGCATGTCCATGAGCTCGCGATCGCTCATCTCGGTCAGGAAGCGCTCGCTGCCCTCCCCGATGACCTCATCGGAGAGCTGCTGCTTTTCGCGCAGGAGCTGATCGATGCGCTCCTCAATGGTGCCCTGGGCGACAAAGCGGTGGACGAAGACATTCTTGGTCTGACCGATGCGGAAGGCGCGGTCCATGGCCTGGTTTTCCACGGCCGGGTTCCACCAGCGGTCAAAGAGAACGACGTGGTTGGCGGCGGTCAGGTTCAGTCCCGTTCCGCCCGCCTTGATGGTCAGGATCATATAGGGGATGTAGGTTTCCCCGTTGAACATCTCCACCATGCGGCTGCGCTCGCGCACGCGGGTGCCGCCGTGGAGGACAAGGCCGCTTCTCCCGAAGACCTCCGCAAGGAAGCGGTCGAGGGCCGGGGTGATCTCCCGGTACTGGGTGAAGACGAGGACGCGCTCGCGCTTGTCGCGGATGGTCTCGCAGATCTCCCGAAGGTACTGGAACTTGCCGCTCTCCTCGGGATCATAGGTCTCCTGGCCGAGATACTGGTCGGGATGATTGCAGATCTGCTTGAACTGGGAGAGGGCCGCAAGCACAAGGCCGCGGCGCTGCATGCCTTCGGAGCCCGGGATGGAGGAGGCGATCTCCTTGAGCTTCTCCCGGTAGAGGGTGACCTGGGTCTTGGTGAGGGAGATATAGTCGGTCTGGTCGATGCGGTCGGGCAGATCGGAGATGATGGACCGGTCGGTCTTTAGCCTGCGCAGGATGAAGGGGGAGACCATGCGCTTGAGCCTGGCATAGCCCTCCGGGTTCGCCGCAAGGCGCTTGGTAAAGTCGGAAAACTCCTTGGAGGAGCCGAGCAGGCCCGCATTGAGGAAGTCAAAGAGGGACCAGAGGTTGCTCAGGTCATTCTCAATGGGGGTACCGGTCATGGCGATGCGGCTTGTGCCCTGGAGCTGTTTTACGGCCTTTGTCTGCTTGGTGCCCGGATTTTTGATCGCCTGCGCTTCGTCCAGGATCATGAGGTCCCACTTTCTTTCCCGAAGCGGCGCAAAGCGGGTGACCACGCCGTAGGTGGTCAATGTCAGGAAAGCCTCGGATTCCGCATAGGCCTTCTCCATCTTCTTGGGTGTCAGGCCGTGGAGGCGCGTGAGGGTGAAGGAGGGCGTGAAGCGCTCGATCTCCTTCTCCCAGTTGCCAAGAAGCGAGGCCGGGACGACGAGGAGGACGTGCGTATCCGGGCTCGTCTCATAGAGGCGGGCGAGCAGCGTGAGCACCTGCAGCGTCTTGCCAAGACCCATGTCGTCGGCAAGGCAGGCACCCAGGCCCAGGGAGAGCATCTGCGTAAGCCAGGCATAGCCGCTCTCCTGATAGGGACGAAGGCTGGCATGGACCGAGGCGGGCACCGGAAGCTGAGAAAGGGTTTCAGGCTTTCTGAGGCTGGAAAGGAGGGTGGAGAGCCAGCGGCCGTTGGTGATCTCCGTCTGTGCGGTCTCCTTGTCCTCTACAATCCCGCTCTGCATGTGCAGGGCCTGCATGAGGGAGATATCCCCATCGTAGCGCTCCATCTCCTCAAGGAGCGCCTCCAGCTTTTCGTGGCTGACCTCGACCCACTTGCCCTTGATCATGGCCAGGCCGTCGGAGCGACGAAGGAGGTCCTGGATGTCCTTTTTCGTGAGCTTCATGCCGTCCAGCGTCAAGGTGGGGACCATGGAAAGCAGGGTTTCCAGGCCCAAAAGGGACTGCTTTTTCTCGCCGAGGTGCACGGTGAGGGAGACCGAGGCGGCTTTTCTCCGCCACCAGTTGGGCAGGCGGCAGGAGATGCCGGCAGCCTCCAGATCGGGCACGGCCTTGAGGAGGGTATAGGCCTCCTCGGAGGAGAGGCGTAGGGGATGGAAGAGCTCGCCGGAGACCATCCACTGCGCGATGAGGGGGACTTTGTCGGCGGCGTCATTGAGGCAGGCAAGGAGGGTGATCAGCTTCTCCCTGTCGCCCTTGAACTCGGTGAGGGCAAAGCTCAGCGGCATGTGACGCACGAGATCCTTCTCGTCCCTGGTGGTGTAGGTGGCGAGGAAGGCGAAGGGGAAGTCATCATCGCGTTTGTTTTCCACGAGATGGAAGAAGATGCGCTCGGGAAGGCGCAGACTGTCTGCGCGCTCGGCCAGAAAGAGGGCAACGGTGCCCTCGTAGGCTGCGATCTCCCGGCAGAAGGCGCGCTGCATCTCCAGAAAACGCGCGCGGAGCCAGTCTTCATCGATATACTCGCTTCCCAGCGCAAAGGGGACGGCATCCAGGAGGGACTGCGCTGCTTCCTCAGAGAGCGGGACCTCGGTCTGCTCCCGGGTGATCTCCAGTGCGCTCTGTCGGGAGAGCTCGGAGACGAAGCGGGAGGCGACATGTGCGAGATACTGAAAGGCAGGGGAAGATTCGCTCGGGACGGAGGAGAAACCCAGATGAAAGAGAAAGCTCTCCCGATCCTGCGTATACTCGCGCTGCCAGGTATCAAGGGAGGATGCGGCCTGCTCGGAGGGCGCATCGGCTGGAAAATCCAGGAGATATCCGTCTTGCGTAAAGAGGACGGTGAAAAACGGTGCGGAAGTGGTTTTGGACATAGCAACCTCCCTGGGAAGGATAGTCTGATAACCATAACAGATTGTGTGGCGGCAGTAAAGGGAAATTCCGGAGGGAAATAGGGTTCGCGGTGCCAGATTTCGGCCTCTTGGCCGGGTATGCGCATCTTTGACACTTGGCAGGGAACGGACAGGGCGAGAACCCTTGTGCAGGAAGGGATTTCGGGAAAAAGATGGGCGGAATATTTGTAGTATTGGGTCCCAAGAATGCCACGGAGCTTTGCCTGGTGGGTCCGTTTGAAAAGGGAATGCGCAGCGTGCTATTTCTTGCCGGAGGCATGGAACACGAAACGTGGCCCTGGTAGTGACATGGGGACCATCCTGTTGCAGGCAGGATGGAACAGTCCAGTCATGCGAAACCGCAGTTTCGACATTTTGTCCAGAAGAAGGTCGAAAAACCAGTAATATCAAGGGCTGTAACCCTCGGGTGGTGTGCACATAACCTGCGGCCTTGCACATTTTGACAAAGATATCAGCCGGCTCCAACTCCTCTTATGAGAAAGGGAAGATCCAGAATTCGTCTCTCCTATGTTGAAAGTGCCCGGCCGGACAGCCTGGTGTTTCTGAGCATGCGGTTCAAGCTGCAGGTTTGCTGATACTACAAATTTCAGCACCGCAAAAAACCCGACAAAGCCTTATTCTGCAAGGGATTAAGCCTGATTCTCGCATTCGATTTTGTCAAAGATTTAGGCGCGGTGCAGACCGAGGTGTGTCGGGGATAATGGCGGCACGCAAAAAAGGGCATCCGATAAGCCGGATGCCCTTGAGGAAAAGACGGTTACTCGCCCTGCAGGGCGTCGAAACCTTCCTCTCCTGTGCGGACGCGGACAACATTCTCCACGTCATACACGAAAATCTTGCCATCTCCGATGTGACCGGTGTGCAGCACGGCGCGGGCCGTATCAATGACCTGACGCACGGGGATACTGCTGACGACGATATCAACCTGTACCTTGGGGAGGAGCGTGGTCTCTACCGGAGTGCCGCGGTAGTACTCGGGACGCCCCTTCTGCATGCCGTAGCCCATGACGTTGGTCACCGTCATGCCGGTGATGCCGATGCGGTTCATGGCCGATTTGAGCGCCTCCAGGCTGGAGGGACGGCAGACAATCTGCACGCGGGTAAAGACGGGGGAAGCAGCATCTGTATTGGCTGAACTTTGCACTTGGACAGGACGGGCAGGGGCGACCGGGGCTGGCACAGGAGCCAGGTCCATGGCGAGAGGTGCCTCCTCGGGGAGGAAGGCATAGCCGGCATAGGCTGAGGGGAGACCGTGCTCGGAGCGGTCCAGGCCCATGACCTCATCCGCTGCATCTGCGCGAAGCCCGATGGTCGCCCGAATGAGGAGAAAGACCAGGGAGATGACAAGCGCGGTCCACAGGGCGATGCATACCACGCCAAGGCACTGTACGCCAAGGAAGGTGAAGCCGCCGCCGTAAAGCAGGCCCTTCATGGTCGTGGAACCGGTGGCGAAAAAGCCGGTGAGCACGGTGCCCAGGGCGCCGCACACGCCGTGGACGGAGATGGCGCCGACCGGGTCGTCAATCTTCGCGATCCTGTCAAAGAAGGAGACGGCGAGGATCACAGCCAGACCGCAGAGGATCCCTATGACGGCTGCGCCGAAGGGGCTGACGGCGTCACATCCCGCTGTGATGCCCACAAGTCCTGCCAGGGCGGCATTGAAGGTCATGGAGACGTCGGGCTTTCCATAGCGGATCCAGGTAAAGAGCATGGCGGCGAGGGTCGCGAGCGCGGCGGCGAGGTTGGTGTTGAAGAAGACCAGGGACGCCGAGGCGATAAGGCTGTCCGAGTCCATGCCGACGGTGGAGGCACCGTTGAAGCCGAACCAGCAGAACCAGAGGATGAAGACGCCCAGGGCCGCGATGGAGAGATTGTGTCCGAGAATGGCGCGCGGCTTTCCCTCGCTGTCATACTTGCCGATACGCGGCCCGAGGATCTTTGCCCCGATGAGGGCGCATACCCCGCCGACCATGTGCACGGCGGTGGAGCCAGCAAAGTCGTGAAAGCCCATGGCGGCCAGGAAGCCACCGCCCCAGATCCAGTGGCCGGAGACGGGATAGATGAACAGGGAGATGGCGGCTGAGTACAGGCAGTAGGCGGAGAAGCGGGTGCGCTCGGCCATAGCGCCGGAGACGATGGTCGCCGAGGTCGCGCAGAAGACGGTCTGGAAGATGGCGAAGGCCCAGAGCGGGACGCCGGCGGGGAGAATATGGCTGTAGTCCTTCATGATAAAGGGATCGATCCAGCCAAAGAGCGCGGTGCCCGCGCCGAACATGATGCCAAAGCCGAAGAGCCAGTACAGCGGAGTACCGATACAGAAGTCCATGAGGTTCTTCATGAGGATGTTGCCGGTGTTCTTGGCGCGGGTAAAGCCGGCTTCGCACATGGCAAAGCCTGCCTGCATGAAGAAGACCAGGGCGGCTCCGAGGAGCACCCAGATGGTGTTGACGGCGGAAAAGGACATACCGATCCTTCCTTTCTACAGATAGGGTTTCCGGAGGCACTGCTTCCCAGGACAGCAGGCTCCCGGTACGCAAAAAGGCGCAGGGTGCATTACGCACCCTTGCGCCTTTTCGAAACACGTGCATCATAGCCAAAGCGCAGAGGAAGTCAAGGGAAAAACATGGGAAGTACAGACGAATTGGCGGCGTTTTGCACCGGATTTGGGGTTCCCGCCCCGGCCTGCTATAATGCAATGCGGAAAAGACGCAAAGGCCGGAAGGCGCCGGGAATGCGGAGATCCCCGGGGCAAGGCTGGCTTGGTCCGAAGGCAGCGTTTCCGGAGAAAGATAGGAGCGCTGCCCACCTGCAAGTTTCCGGGCATGGACGGCTATGAAGGCTGCACGACCTGTAGAGGACGTGGCGAAAGGGTTTGCAGGAAACGGAAACCAGGGTAGGAAAGGCCGACTTTACGGCGATGCGTTCAGATAGGGGAGGAAGTGAAGGCATGGAAAAAACGGTGGAGGAGAGGATACGGGATCTGGCCGAGGAGGTCATCTCCATGGCCAAGGCACAGATCCTGGTCAGGTTCCGGTTCCTGGACCGTGCCCTGTTTGAGCTGACACCCAACGCGAGCGATATGGAGGAGACCCTCTCCACGGACGGTCGGTCCATGAACTATTCGCCCCGGTATCTTCTTAGGGGCTACCGGGAGAGCAGCACTTTTGTCCTGCGTGCGTGCGCACATATGCTCATGCACTGCCTGTTCCGCCACATGTTTGTGCATGGCGAGATGGATCAGGAGCTTTGGGACCTGGCCACGGACATAGCCGCCGAGGGCATGATGGAGGAACTGGCCCTTCCGCAGCTCCTGGATGCGCCGGGAGCCCCTGATCGAAGGAGAATCCTTGCCGGATACGAGAGTGAGGTCAAACCGCTCACGGCGGAAAAGCTCTATCACTTCTTCCGTCTCAATCCCCCGGACGCGGCGAGCAGGCAGCAGATGCTCGACCTGTTCACGGTGGATGACCACGCCCTGTGGTATGTCCGAGATGATGTGGAGGAAGAAGACGAGGGCGAAGGGGAAGACGGGGAGCAGCAGGAAGAAAAGCCCGGTGAGTCTGCGGACCAGGGCGGCGATTCTGGGAGTGCGCAGCAGGCGGAGGACGCGTCCGGGGAAGACGGCGATGCAGAGAAGGCTGCGGGGGAAGACAAGGAAGAAGGCAGCGGCGGAGAGACCGCTCCCCTGCCGCTTTCGGAAGCGGAAAGACAGGCGCTGGAGGACATGTGGCGCGATATCTCCGAGCGCATGCAGACCGATATGGAGACCTTCGGAAGACAGCAGGGATATGAAAGCGGAAAACTGTCACAGGCCCTGCGTGCGCTCAATCGGGAGCGATATGACTATGCGGCCTTCCTTCGCAAGTTTGCCACGCGCACTGAGGTGATGAAGCTCTCGCCCGATGAGTTCGACTATGTCTTCTACACTTACGGGATGGAACTCTACGGGGACATGCCGCTCATTGAGCCGCTGGAGTACCGCGAGGACAGCCGGATACGAGACTTTGTCATCGCCATTGACACCTCGGGCTCCTGCAGCGGGGAGACGGTCCAGCAGTTCCTTCAGAAGACTTACAACATCATCAAGGAGGAGGAATCCTTCGACCGGAGGTTCAATCTGCACCTGATCCAGTGCGATGCCCAGGTTCAGGAGGACAAGGTGATCCACACCCAGGAGGAGTTTGACGATTACATCCTCCATATGCAGCTGCGTGGTTTTGGCGGAACGGATTTCCGTCCGGTGTTCAGCTATGTGGAGCAGCTCAGGGCAGCGCACGCCTTCAGGGACCTGAGAGGGCTGATCTACTTTACCGACGGCTTTGGGATCTATCCCCAGAAGCAGACGGACTACACAACGGCCTTTGTGTTCCTGGACGATGAGAATACAGGCCAGCATCTGGTGCCCTCATGGGCCATCCGTCTGATCATCGAGTCACAGGACCTGGAAGAGTGAGGAGAAAAGCGAATGAATATCTATGAAGCCAAAAAGCAGATCGCGAACGCCGATACCGCCTACCGCACCCGGGATGAGTTTGGGCGTCCCGTGATCCCGATCCATCGGCAGCGCCCGATCTTTCTTATCGGGGCGCCGGGCATCGGGAAGACGGCCATCATGGAGCAGATCGCCCAGGAGATGGGGATTGCCCTGGTGTCCTACTCCATGACCCATCACACGCGGCAGAGTGCCCTGGGTCTTCCCTATATCCGGGACAGGGAGTATGACGGACAGTCCTTTCGCGTGTCGGAGTACACGATGAGCGAGATCATTGCGGCGGTCTACGAGAAGATGGAGGAGACCGGGGTCCGGGAGGGCATTCTCTTCCTGGATGAAATCAACTGCGTCTCCGAGACCCTCGCGCCGGCCATGCTGCAGTTCCTGCAGTACAAGGTCTTCGGCCAGCACCGGGTGCCGGACGGCTGGATTGTGGTGACGGCGGGCAACCCGCCCGAGTATAACCAGAGCGTGCGCGAGTTTGACATGGTGACCTGGGACCGTCTCAAGCGCATTGACGTGGAGCCGGAGTATGATGTGTGGCACACCTGGGCCGTGGAGCAGGGTGTGCACCCGGCCGACACCAGCTATCTGGATATCCGCAAGGAGGACTTCTATCAGGTGGAGGCGACCGTCGACGGGCGCAATTTCGTGACCCCGCGCGGCTGGGTTGATCTCTCGGAGATGATCAAGCTCTATGAGCAGCACGCCATTAAGGTGGACGAGGCGCTGGTGGGCCAGTACCTGCAGAGCGCGAAGGTGGCAAGGCAGTTTGCCATCTACTATGACCTGTGGCTGAAGTACTCCTCGGATTACCAGGTGGACAACATTCTCAAGGGCAAGGCTCCCGCGGAGATTGAGGAGAGGGCAAAGAAGGCCAAGTTCGATGAGCGCATCTCCCTCATTGCGCTTCTCATGGATGCGACGCTTGGGGAGATCCGCCAGATCATGCAAAGGCGCAGGATGCTGGAGGAAGTCCAGAAGATCATGATCAATATCCGCCGCATGGCCTTGTCGCGGCGCATGCCGGTATCAGCGCTTTTGGATAGCGCGATCGCGGACCAAAAGAAGCAGCTCAAGCAGGGACAGGCCGGCAGCATGCTCTCCCAGGATGCGGAGCGCACGCTGTATATGCTTATCCAGTTCCTCACCGCCACCTCCGAGAAGCTCGCGCCTGATGCGGGCACGGAGGAGGGCGTCAAGGTGCTCAAGGCGGATTTTGACGCCGAGACTAAGGCGGTCAAGAAGAGCGCGCAGGGGATGGTCAAGAAGCTGGACAACATGTTTGCCTTTGCGGAAAAGGTGTATGGCGAAGGGCAGGAGATGCTGATTCTGGTCACCGAGCTCACCGCAAGCGATGCCGCGGCCAGGTTTATCGCCCAGTACGGCTGCGATGCCTATTTCCGGCACAATAAGGCGCTTCTCTTCCACGAGCGGAAGATCGAGGTCATTCAGGAGCTGGACAGGCTCGAGGCATCGATCGACGGGGAGGATGAAGCATGAGCATGACAGAGTTTGTACTGAGCTTGGACACGCGCCTTGCAAGCGCGCAGGACACGGCGGTTCTCCTTGCCTGGCGCGATTTGAGGCGTGATCTGGGCGGGGCACACTTCGGGGAAAACACCGTGGAGATCACCTTCTCCCTCGAGATGAGGCCAGAGAGCTATACCGTGGAGGTGCTTGAAGACCGGATCTGCATACGGGCAGCCGACACGCTCGGCGCGGTGTATGCGATCTATAGCCTGAGCGAGCGCGCCCTGGGAATCCGGCCCCTGGACTACTTCCTTGGCGTCAAGCGCGAGGCGAAGTGCGGAAAGCTTACGGTGGGTGACCACTGGGAGAGTCCTGCCTTCCGGGTGCGCTACCGCGGCTGGTTTGTCAACGATGAGGTACTGCTCGACGGCTGGCATACGGAAAACAGCGGGAAGAAGGCGCTGTGGGAGCGGATCTTTGAAACGCTGCTTCGGTGCGGTGGAAACATGATTATCCCCGGGACCGACAGGGAGTACGACGGACGTGTGCTCTCTGAGATGGCACTGGAGCGGGGACTGTATCTGACGCAGCATCACACGGAGGTACTCGGGGCGCGCATGTTCGGCCGTGTCTATCCGGAGCTGCAGCCTTCCTACACCCTGTATCCGGAATTGTTTGAGGGACTCTGGCGCGAGGCCATCGACCGGTATGCCGGAAGGAAAGTCATCTGGGCGATCGGGTTCCGGGGCCAGGGCGACCGGGCATTCTGGCACGATGATGCGGGTTTTGACACCGATGAAAAGCGGGGCGCATTCATCTCGTCGGTGATGGCGCGGCAGATGGCGCTTGTGCGCGAGAAGGACAAGGATGCGGTCTTCTCCACCAACCTCTACGGCGAGATGATGGACCTGTACCGCAAAGGGTATCTCAAGATCCCGGACGAGGTCATCCGGCTCTGGGGGGACAACGGGTACGGCGAGATGGTGTCGCGCAGGCAGAACAACCTGAATCCCCGTGTGAGCGCCATGCCGGGAACGGACGTGCGCGGGCTGCACGGCATTTACTACCATGTCAGCTTCTACGATCTGCAGGCGGCCAATCATCTGACGATGCTGCAGATTGATGCAGATCAAATCGCCCGGACCCTGGAGGATGTCCTGGATAAGCGGGGCGACACCTTGTGGAACATCAATGTTGGAAGCATTCTCCCGCACACCTTCTTCCTGGAGCTGGTACGGCGCCTTTGGACAGACGGGCACACGGATACTGCGGAAGTCTACCGGGAGTATGCGCAAATCTACTACAGGAGACAAGCGGTGGCAGCCCTGCTTCCGACCTATGCTGAAAGCGCAATCCCCTATGGGCCGCATCCAGGGGACCGGGCGGGAGATCAGTTCTATCACTTCCCGCTTCGCACTCTTGCCAGAGCCCTTGTGCGCAGAGAGACAGAAAAGCCGCTGGAAAGTCTTCTCTGGGTTGCGCCCCAGGCGAACTTTGCAGGGCAGGTACAGCATCTCGCTGCGCTAGCTAAGCAGGGTGAGGAGAACTGGGGTAACTTTGTGCGCAGGTATAGGGAGGTCCAGGGCATCCTGGACGAGGATGCCGCAGTGCGGCTGGAGGAAACGCTGCTTTTGCAGGGAAGTGTGCACCTGGGCGGTTCCACGGGGCTCTTTGCCTTCTGTCAGGCCTGCCTGCATACCTTGCAGGGTGATTATCTGCAGGCTTTTCTTTGGACGGACAGAGCGCTGGAAGCCCACAGGGAAACGCTGCGTCATCTTACGCGCGTGCGCGGACGGTTCACCCACGCTTATGACAACGACTGCTTTGCGGGGGTAAGGCAGACGGTGCAGGTGCTGGAGAGTGTTCGGGCATATCTTCGGCTGTGCGGGGACGGGGATATGCTCTACGACTGGGAAAAGGCCTACCTGATCCCGGAGGAGGAGACGCGCGTGGTACTGCAGACCCATCGGACGGTACAGCTCTCCGATGATGAGCTTGCCCAGCGCCTGCGCGGGGAGGTTCCGCTTTTGGAATGCACGCCGGATGAATGACGGCGATGCGATGGATGAGGCTTGGAGCTTGTATTCATCGGACCATATAGAAACGGCACCGGTTGATACAACCGGTGCCGTGATTGGTTTAACGCGATATGCTGCCTTATGCAAACCGGCACCCGAGGCCGGTTTTTTCCTGTATCTCGTTGCAGATGGCTTCCTTCTGTGC
>JAFUZB010000208.1 GCA_017476845.1 Clostridia bacterium | reverse complement strand
GGTTCCTCTATCCCAACGATACCACACGTGAGGGAAAGAAGCTCCGTGTACAGCAGCAGTATGTGCTCTTCAGCGCCAGTTTGCAGGACATGATGCGCCAGTATGAGCTCCTCCACGGTGATGATTACCGCTACTTTGCGCCCCTCCACGCTATTCAGCTCAATGATACGCATCCGGTCATGGCCATTCCGGAGCTGATTCGGCTGCTCATGGTGAAGGGATTGGATTTCGAGGAAAGCTTTGCGATTGCTCAGCAGACCTTTGCCTATACCAATCACACCGTCATGCAGGAAGCCCTGGAAAAATGGGACCTTACCCTTCTGCGCGCAGTCTGTCCCGAACTTGTGCGGATCATCCGTATGATCAATGACCGATTTCTCGCCGAAATGAAGGAAAAGCACCTCCCGGTCCTTCCCACGCGCTGCATTCTACTGCACGGCCAGGTACACATGGCACAGCTCGCCGTCTATGGCACCCATGCCACCAACGGTGTGGCCGAAATCCATTCGCAGATTCTCAAGGACGATCTGTTCAGTGACTGGTATGCGATCTATCCTGAGAGATTCCAGAATAAGACCAACGGCATCACGCCCAGACGCTGGCTCGGCCTGTGCAATCCAGAGCTCACCGCTCTCATCCGCGAGCGTATCGGAGATGGATTCCTCACGGACCTGGATGCCCTGGAAAAGCTCAAGCATCAGATTGACGATCGTTTGATCTCCGATTTCCAGGCCGTCAAGCACGAGAAAAAGCAGGCACTAGCTGACCTGATCGCGCGCGAAACCGGCTACGAGGTCAGTCCGGATATGCTCTTTGATGTCCAGGTGAAGCGCCTGCACGAGTATAAGCGGCAGCTGCTCAATGCGCTTTCCATCATTGCCATCTATCATCAGCTGAAAAACGGCACACTCAAGGATTTCACCCCCACCTGCTTCATCTTCGGTGCCAAGGCCGCACCCGGATACGACCGTGCCAAGGCTGTCATTTATCTCATTAACCGGATTGCGGCAAAAGTGAATGTGGATCCTGATACCTCAGAGAAGCTCAAGGTCATTTTCCTGCCCAACTACAATTGCTCCCAGGCCGAGATCATCATTCCGGCCGCCGATGTCTCCGAGCAGATTTCACCCGCAGGCACGGAGGCCAGCGGTACCGGGAATATGAAGCTCATGCTCAACGGTGCGGTTACCCTCGGTACCTATGACGGTGCAAACGTGGAAATCGTACAGTCCGCTGGCCGTGAGAACAATTACATCTTCGGCGCCACCGTCGAGGAGATCAATGCCATTCGTTCCTCGTACAATTCTAAGAAGCTCTATCAGCAAAACGCTGTACTGCGTGATGCGCTGGACAGCATGATCTCGGAGGAATTTGGGGAGGAAGATCCTGCCATTCACGAGCTCTATACCTCTCTTCTGGAAGGGGCGAGCTGGCATAAGCCGGATCACTATTTCCTGCTGTTGGATTTTGACAGCTATATGGAAGCCAAACTGCAGGCGAACCGCGACTATTCCAGGGATCCGAAAGCATTCGCCAGAAAATGCCTGATTAATATCGCAAGCGCCGGCATGTTCTCCTCCGACAGAACCGTCCGTCAGTACGCCAGTGAAATCTGGTCCCTGTAAGAAAACGCATTCTCAAAAGGCCAGGCAGTATGCCTGGCCTTCATCTTATGCGGGGATATGTGTCATAGCGCCCTCCGGCGACTGCATATCGCAGATCTTTCGGTAGAGCCCATTGTGCGCATAGAGACTTTCATGGGTACCTGTCTCCACCACTTTGCCCTTATCCAGCACAATAATCCGGTCAGCATGCATGAGGGTGGTAATCCGGTGGGAAATCAGAATCCGCGTCGACTGATGCATCACGTCCAGCTCCTTGCGGATTTTGGCATCGGTCTGTGCGTCCACGGCGGAAAGGGAGTCATCCAGAATGGTAATCGGGGTATCGCGAAGTAGGGTCTGTGCAATGGCTGCGCGCTGCTTCTGGCCGCCCGATAAGGTCACCCCGCGCTCACCCACAAAGGTATCATATCCCTTGGAGAACTTCTCAATGGTCTCCTCCAGGGCAGCAATGCGGGCCACATCCTGTATGCTCTGCGTGCTGCTGTCCTTATCCGTAATGGCAATGTTCTCACCCAGTGTTTTGGAGAACAGGTACGGCTCCTGCAGGACAATTCCCACGTGCTCGCGCACCCAGGCCCTGTCCATATCTGCAAGGTCTACGCCGCCCACAGTGATTTTTCCGTTCCCTTCCTCCAGGTCATACAGCCGACAGAGCAGATACATGAGCGTGCTCTTTCCGCTGCCTGTACTTCCCAGGATGCCGGTGACCTTCCCCGCAGGCGCAGTGAAGGTGATATCGTCAATCACCTTTTCCTCGCTGCCGTCATAGGCAAAGGACACGTGGTCAAAGCAAATATCCCCGGTCATTTGCGGCTTCTTGTCCGCGCGCGTATTCACCTCTCTGTCCGCTTCCAGAATGTAGCGGATACGATCAATGGAAACGCCTGCCCGGCTCATGCCTGAAATCACTCTTCCCAGCATGCGAACCGGTCCTGCGATCATCCCGCAGTAGGAAAGGAACGCGATGTAACCGCCTGCCGTCATCTCCTCGCGCAGGCATAAAAGGGCACCCAATACCAGAATGGCCAGCATCTGCAGTCCGGCCAGGGCATCGCTTGTCGCCCAGAACAGGGACAGAAGACGCATCAGATGCTTCCACAGTCCCGTATATTCCTCGTTGGAGGTTTCAAAACGCTCCCGCTCATAAGCCTCCCGCCCGAAGGCGCGGACCACACGCACACCGGTCAGATTCTCCTGGGCAATCGCGGAGAGCTTGCCCTCCATCGCATCGACCTTTTCAAAGCTTGCCTCGATCTTCTTGTGGAACACATAGGAGAACCCGATCATCAGGGGAACAAAGATCGCAACAATCCCGGTGAGCTTGGGAGAGATCGTCAGCATAAAGCCCAGGGACAGAAGAATGGAAACCACCATGCGGATGAGGGTGGTGAGCTGCTCGGAAAGGAAGGCACGGATGACATCGACATCGCTTGTACAGCGCTGGATGATATCACCGGTGTGATTTCTGTTGTGCCATGTCAGGGGAAGGGCCATGATATGCTCATAGAGCAGGTTGCGCGTATGCCTGAGCATCGCTTCCTGGCCTTTGACATTGAGTACCCGAAAGGCATATCTTCCAATGCCTGCAAGCAGGGCTACCCCCAGTACACACAAAGCAATCAGGCCAAGGTGTCCCCTGAGTACTTCCCGTCCGCCCGCTTTCTCCAGGATGCGCTGCATCCAACGGCTCAAGCTTGCCGTTTCATTTCCGATCACCGCATCCACGGTGAAGGAGATAATCTTGGGATTGATCAGGTCCAGCACGGAGGTCAGCCAGGCCAGCAGGATGCCCCCGATAAAGAACCGTTTGGATCCCTCCACGAGTCGAAGAAGGGTCTTGACCCTTCCCTTTCCCCGCGGCGAAGTATTTTGCTTATCCATAGCTACCTCTTATTCGTTTCTCATCGCCATATCCACGGAAACATCGGCAAACTGACGCGTGAAGAGCTCCCAATAATAGCCCTTTTTCTCCATCAGCTCTCTGTGGTTTCCGCTCTCCACGATCTTTCCGTCCCGCACCGCGATGATGGTGTCGGCGTCGACAATAGTGGATAGGCGATGCGCAATCATGAAGCTGGTTCTTCCTTCCGTCACCGTCTTGATGGCTGTCTGTATGGCCTTCTCGGTCACCGTGTCCACCGAGCTTGTCGCCTCATCCAGCACCAGAATGCGCGGATCGGCAAGAATCGCGCGTGCAAAGGAAAGCAGCTGCCGCTCTCCCGTGGAGAGCATGCTTCCGCCCTCGCCGACATCGCTGTCCAGTCCCTTGTCCATCTTTTGCACCACACGGTCTGCAGCCACCAGCTTCAGGGCCTTCCAGATCTCTTCATCGGTTGCCTCGGGCTTACCGTAGCGGAGATTATCTCTGACCGTTCCGGAAAACAGGTGCGGGGTCTGAAGCACATAGCCGATATGGCTGTGCAGCCACAGCTGTGAGCGCTCGCGCGCATCCCGCCCATCGATGAGCAGTCGTCCCGAGCTCGGCTCGTAAAAGCGGCAGACCAGGTTCACCAGGGTGGATTTGCCCGCCCCCGTTTCGCCGACAATGGCTACCGCAGCGCCCTTGGGCACATGCAGATGGAAATGCTCCAGCACCGGTTCATCGCCGTCAGGGTACTGGAAGGTCACATCCTCAAAGTTGACCTCGCCTTCCAGCTCCTCCCAGTTTTCACGTTTGGGATGGAAGGTATCACCGTACTTCTCGATAACCTCGTCTGTGTCGGTCACGCAGCTTTCCGTCTCCATCAGACGGGAAAAGCGCTCAATATTGACCTGAATCGTCGTCATCGCGGTCAGGCAGTTAATGCAGTTCTGCAGCGGCTCCATGATACCAATGGCAAAGGACATGAAGACAGAGAGCGTGCCGAGCTGCATAAGCTCCTCCACCGTCAGTTTGCCGCCCTGCCAGAGTACCAGGGCCAGTGCGACCGTCGAGAGAAAGGAAACCGTGGTTCCAATCAGGGTGGAGGTTCGCCCAGCCTTGATGGAAGCATGCGCCATGTCCTCCGTGTCCTTTCGGAAATCCTCGTTCATCCTCTCTTCCACAGCCAATGTCTTGATAGCCCGTATGCCGGAGATACCTTCGTTGAAATCGCCGGAGATGGTCGAATTGAGCTCACGCACACGACGGTTCTGGGCAATGAGTCTGCGGCGGAAAATGGTCACGATCACGGTAGCGACAGGGACGAGCATCAGCACCAACAGGGCCAGACGCAGGTTGGTCAGCAGCATGACGACCATGACGCATACCACATAGCTTCCGCTCCAGACAAAATCCATCAGGTGCCAGGAGAAGAGCTCGCCGATCCTTCCGGAATCGCTCATCACGCGGGCGTGAATATAGCCCACGGAATTGCGGTTAAAATAGTCAAAGGTCAGCGTCTGCAGATGATTGAAGGCGGCATTGCGCAGGTCCCGGTTCATCCACAGCTCCATGCGTGAGCACATGTAGGCAGAGTAATAGTTGTCCCACACCTGAAAGGCCAGAACAAGGAAATAGCCGATCCCGATCATGGGCAAGGTATCTGCGGTATGCTCTGCCAGATTGTGATTCAGGATATGCTGGTTAAAGAGCGGATAGATGGAATCGATCAGGCTGGAGAGTACACCCAGGATCACCATGATCAGGATCTTCCAGCGATAGGGTTTGGCGTACTTGAGAATCTTGGGAATCCCGAAGTACGGAAGTGTCTGGTGTTCTTGTTTTTCCATATCGACCTCTGTAGGCTGTTGCAGCCTGAAATGTAGCTGTCATGCGCGGGCACTTTTCGCCTCGCGCTCCCGAAAAAACACACGGAAAACAAATAGAAAACAAACATCATCTTGCGAAAACGTTTCCGGCGTACTATCATTTCACCGAACCGAACAGGTACTGTGAGGAAGAAAAGTAACCGGTTCCCCATACCACAGAGAGCGGGGAAAGCTGAAAACCCGCGTATGGCCCGAGCGAAAGAACCCTTCCGAGTCCCCTGCCGAATCTACAATGGTGTAGAGGAGGCCGGGCGCGATCGCGACGCGTTATCCTCGCTCTCAAGAAGCAATTCAGGTGGCACCACGAGATGCGGCAATCGTCCTGAGAACAGGACCGCAAGGCTCGGAGGTGTTTTTGTTTATGTGTGCTATTCTGGGTATCGATGGATTTGTCCCCTATGAAAAAGTCCGTGAAGGTTTTGAGAGAACCGTCAGTCGCGGTCCGGATATGTCAAGGCTTGTGGAGATTGCCTGCGGTTATCTCGGCTTCCACCGTCTCGCCATTATGGGCCTGGACGCAAGCGGCATGCAGCCCTTTACACGATCAGGGCACACCCTCGTCTGTAACGGTGAGTTCTACGGCTTTCGCGCGAAAAAGGCCATGCTGGAAGCTGAGGGCGAGCACTTTGTCAGCGCGTCCGACTGCGAGATCCTCCTCCCGCTCTATGAGCACTACGGTCTGGACCTGTTCAGAACGCTGGATGCAGAGTTTGCCCTGATCCTCTTTGACGCATCGCGCGGACATCTTGTCGCCGCACGCGATCCCATAGGGATCCGCCCGCTCTATTACGGCTATCTTCCGCAGGGCGGCATCGCCTTTGCCAGCGAGCCGAAAAACCTGCTCGGCATCTGCGACAAGATCCTTCCCTTTCCGCCCGGGCACTATTACGCTGACGGTCAGTTCGTGTGCTATGCTGATCCTTCCCATGTTGACCGTTTCCATATGGTCTCTGAGGAGGAAGCGGAAAAGCACCTCCATGATCTCCTCTATGACGGCATACGCAAGCGCCTCGACGCGGATGCGCCCCTGGGCTTTCTCCTCAGCGGCGGCCTTGATTCTTCCCTGGTATGCGCAGTCGCATCCAGGATCCTGCCCTCTCCCATCCGCACCTTCTCGATCGGGATGGATACAGATGCGATTGATCTGAAGTATGCACGGCAGGTGGCGGAATTTATCGGAAGTGAGCATACTGAGGTGATCATGACCGCACAGGAGGTACGCGAGGTGCTCAAGGAAGTCATCTGGGTGCTTGGCACCTATGACATCACCACCATCCGCGCAAGTATCGGCATGTACCTCGTATGCCGTTGGATTCATCAGCACACCGATGTGCGCGTGCTGCTCACCGGAGAAATCTCAGATGAGCTTTTCGGATATAAGTATACCGATTTCGCGCCTTCCCCCTATGCGTTTCAGAAGGAAGCCGAAAAGCGAATCCATGAAATTCATATGTATGACGTGCTGCGCGCCGACCGATGTATCTCCGCCAACTCCCTGGAGGCAAGGGTTCCCTTTGGCGACCTCGCGTTTGTGGAATACGCGATGAGCATCGACCCCAGACGCAAGATGAATACCCATGACATGGGCAAATATCTCATCCGGCACGCCTTTGAGAAGGATCGACTGTTGCCGGAGAGCATCCTCTACCGGCAGAAGGCCGCATTTTCCGACGCCGTCGGCCATTCCATGGTCGATGACCTGAAGGCACTGGCGGAAGAAACCTATCCCGGGGATACCTGGAAAAACCAATGTCAGCGGTATACCCATGCGACCCCCTTCACCAAGGAAAGCCTGATGTACAGGGAAATCTTTGAGGAGCTCTACCCCGGGCAATCTGAAATGGTCCAGGATTTCTGGATGCCCAACCGCTCCTGGCCTGGGTGCGATGTCGATGACCCCTCGGCGCGTGTGCTTAAAAACTATGGTGCAAGCGGCACCTGAAACATGCCTGGAACCCGCAATAATTGCGGGTTCCGTTTTTATGCGACTCTCTGCCCGTTTTTCACGGTATACATGAGTTTGTCTGCCGCATCCATGAACTCCTTCATCGACTGCCCCTTCACGTAGGTGGCATCGCCGATGCTCAGCCCGATGCGGTATGGCGCATCTTCGCCTTCCTGGACATTGAGACTGTCCACAATCGCCTGCTTGAGCTTGTCTGCCTCCTCCTGGGTTCCCTCCATGACAATGATAAATTCATCGCCGCCGAATCGGGCAATATAGGGCCGTTTTGGGAAGGGAGCGCAGGCCTGCTTCAGGGCAGTGGCCACACAGATCAGCGCACGGTCCCCCTCGGGATGCCCATAGGTATCATTGATCTGTTTGAACTTATCCACGTCAATCATCAGCAGATGCAGTTCCCCGTCATGATGGGCAAGCTTGTAGTTCATAAACCCGGTCAGGTTCTGACGATTATTCACCTGCGTCAGCTTGTCCAGTGAAACCTGCTGCATGGTCATGCCCAGATACAGGCACAACAGTTCCAGCATCACCGACACACATATCACAGGAACCGATTCACCGATGAAGGACAGAAGCCATGCCATAAGTATGCACAGGGGAAAACTTGCGGTCAGGCGAAGCCGGGATACCCTTGCAGGATCCGAATCCCGCTGGGCTAATATCAGCAGCCGCATAGCGCAGACCCCGGAAAAGCCGAAGAGATAGAGCATGTTCACATGGAACATAACAGAGCGTGTATACTGCCTGGAATCGTTAAAGTAGAAAAGTTGGTGCGTAAAGAGGTTCACGACTGCAATGAGCAGCGGAACGGCCAGGAGAGCGAAACGCACAACGCTTTTCCCGCCCCGGTAGTGAAAGATGCTGCGCTTGGCCTCGGTTTCGGCATAACCGCACCAGAGGTATACACCGATGTCCAGTGTGACAAAATACAGCGTCTTAAGCACGTAGGGCCAGAAGAGCCCCTCCACATTTCCCAAAAGGCCATGGAATACCAGGGTGAACAGCGCGTTGGCTGTAAAATTCAACAGAAAGGCAGTAAGTACGCGCCTGGTCCATACCTCCTGCGTCGAGTAGGTACCTGTCCGCCTGCTCCAAAAAAGGAGCAGCAGTAACACGAGCATGCAGATCAGGTACACCTCGGCATACAGTATGGCTTCCAAAAGAACTCCCCCTCTGGTATGACTCTTCTGTCAGATGCGTTTGGCCAGT
>JAFUZB010000207.1 GCA_017476845.1 Clostridia bacterium | reverse complement strand
GAGCTCCGGGGTCTTCTCGGTGATGAGCTGTGCGGGATAGACCGGATACATGTGGGAAATGTGGGACATGCCGGGGGAGCACTCCTCGAAATCCTCGTACCACTCCAGCAGGGTGCCCAGGTGCCCCACCCGATAGGGCGGAAAGCGCTTAAGGGCTTTCCGCGCGGCAGCTGCCGTCTGATCCTCGTTTCCTGTGCGCTGGCATGCCTCCAGGTAGGTGGCAAAGAGCTCGCGCAGAAGGCTCATGTCCATCGTGCAGGCCATGGTGACGGCGGTGATGTCGCGGTCGGTGGGTGAGCAGCGGCTTTCCCCGGCGACCTCCTCGGCAAGAGAGCGGACGCGGTCGACCCCGCCGCGATAGAGGTACTTGTTTTCGGGGGAGATGGAGGGTGCGGTGACAAGATAGCCGTCCGGCCCTTCGATGAGAAAGTCCAGATAAAAGGCGACAGCGCCGCGAAGCGTGAGGAGCATGCGCTCAAGGCATGCGGTGTCGCGGGTATACCTGTCATGGATGGCGATGTGCCCAGCCATCCACGCCCCGCCCATGGGCCACCATGCCCAGGAGGCGTCCTCACAGCTGGGCTCGGAGGCGCGCCACAGGTCTGTGTTGTGATGGCACACCCAGCCCTGACAGTCATAGTAGGCGCGGGCCGTCTGCTGACCTGCAACGGAGAGCTCCTCGAGCATCTGAAGAAGCGGCAGATGACACTCGGGGAGGGCGAGCGACTCGCACGGCCAGTAGTTCATCTCCACATTGATGTTGGTCGTGTAATTGCTCGACCAGGGCGGCATGACCGTGTCGTTCCACAGACCCTGCAGATGCATGGGCTGCGAGCCGGGCCGGGAGGCGGAAATCGTGAGATAGCGGACATACTGCACAAGCAGGGCGGCAAGAGAGGGATCATCCATGCCCCTGGACATGGCCTGCAGTCTCTCCGAGGTGGGGAGATGGGCGGTCAAGGAGGGCTCGAGAGAAAGATGCACTCGCTGAAAGAGCGCGGCATAGTCCGCAAGATGCCGCTCGTAGAGCACTTCATAGGGGAGCCCTTCCAGGCGGTCCAGTGCCTTGCGAAGGCGGGAGAGGACATGGTCAGGATCGGGATCGCGCACTTCATTGAAGCCCGCATAGTTGGTGCCGGCCTTGATGGCGATCACGGCGTAGGTCGCATGGCGCACATAGAGCCGCTGATCGTCCCCATGGACCTCGCCGTCGGTGGAAAGAAGGCGGGCAAGGCAGGCGAAGCGCAGCGCACGGGAGGTGCTCTCCTCGTGATAGACAAGACCGGGCTTGACGGAGGTGTAGGAGGGCTCCGCGTGGTCGGGGGCCCTTCCGGTGAGGAAGACCTCGCGGGAGGTGACATTGCCGGTAAAGCGAAGCGGGGAGTCCATGGAGAGCGCAAAGGAGAGGGCGGGGGCATCGCAGGTGAGTTGCACAATGGCGACATCATCCGGATGGCTGACGAAAGCCTTGCGCACGAAGCTTTGGCCATCGCGGGACCAAAGCACGGTCTCTGTGGCATCGGAGAGGGACAGGGTGCGGCTGTAGGCGGTGATGTCACCGGGCGCTGGCTCAATGCACTGCTTGAGGGGCATGGTCCGGCGGTTACTCTCCTGTCCCTGCATGAGATAGATGCGTGCGAGGGGCAGAAAGGTCTCCATCCAGCGCCCGTCCATGTGCTCGTTGATGATGTCGTTGGCTTCCTTGACATCACCCCGAAGCACAGCCGCCTGGCATTTCCGCAGGCTTTCCAGGTGCTCCGGGTTTTCGCGGAAGGTTTCACTTCCCGACCAGAGCGTGTCATGATTGACGGTGAGGCATTCCAGCGGCACGCCGCCGGGCACGGTGAGGCCGAGGCTCCCGTTGCCGAGGTAGTGGGCGTCCGCAAAGCTTGAGGCGGGTGTCGTCTCAAAGAGGCGCAGGAGATCGTCTGTCATCTGTTACTGTCTTCCTTCCATAGGTCGGGGAGCTGCCGGGAGATCACGTCATAGCCGAAGAGAAAGTGCCCGCGGTACACAGCTAAGGGATAGGTGAGGTCGCCTTCGATCACATACCGGTCCAGGAGTTCCTGAAGGACAGCGCGCGCGGAGCTGGCGTAGATATAGTACGAACGTATGGTCGGGCTTGCGTCCGGGAGAAGGGTATGGACAAGATCGGAGAAGACGCGGTCCTCGTGACAGGACTCGCAGGGATTGTTGTGAAAGAAATAGAGCGTATTGTCCGCCTCTTCCCTGTGGGTTCCGGCAGCACATCCGCCAAGAAGCAGACACAGGAGCAAAAGGAGGGAAAGGGAACGTCTCATCACCCGTTCCCTCCAAAATCCGCCTGTGTGAGGGTCACTTCTTCCCCGCGCCTGAGAGTGATCTCCCGTGTCCCGTCCCCTTTGACCAGGCGGGGGAGGACATGCACGGTGAGCGTCTCATCGCAAAGGGCCACGATGCGCACAGAGAGGAGGATATCCGCCTTTACCTCGGCGGAGACCGTGTGCCCGCCCTCAATGAGGAGAGAGGAGAAGGCAGCCTCCTGCCAGTCATCCGGTAGGCCGAAGAAGAGATACAGGTCCTTCTCTCCCCGGTGCACGAGCATCTCGGATACCGAGGTTGGAATGAAGAAGCCAGATTCCAGGGTAAAGGCGTCCGTCGATTCGCCCGCGAGCGCATCCTGCACGGTGAGGAGCCCGTTTCGGTAGGGGTCGCCGTTGACGGTGAAGGAGTTGGGGGAGCGGAAGGCGAGACAGTAGAGATGGTTCATCGTGCGGGCCATGTTTCCTCGCCCGGTGCGGCTGGCAAAGATGGCCGCATAGGGGAAGGAGAAGGCGGCATACTCGAGCATCCCGTGATTGACGATGGTGTCCAGGGAGCGCTCGGCGGTGGGACTGTGGATGTCGGTGCCCAGGGGGAAGACGGGGTACATCTGGCAGAAATGCCGGTGGGAGCCATAGACGGGGACATGAGCATAGAGCGGATAGCCCTCCTCATCCGCCTCGGGGAGGGCAAGACGGGCGTCAAAGTCCGCATATGCGCAGGGGTCCAGACCGGCCGCATCTGCCATGCGTGCATAGAAGGCGCACAGGTAGTGCAGGGAGGCGAGGGTGAAGGTGCTGTCTGGATGCATGCAGTTGACTTCGGGAGAGAAGGTGAAAGGAATGTGCAGTTTCCCGTCCGCGTCCTCCCGGGCGATGGCGAGGTAGAGGTTCAGGACACTCTGCACCATGGGCAGAATACTGCCCTTGAGCCGCGCTTCGTCCAGGGTGAAGGCGTAGTACCAGACAAAGTCCACTGCGACAAAGAGCTCCGGGCCCAGGACGGTATTCCAGAAGCACCATTCGGAGGCAGCCCCGGTGCCGTCGGGTGCCATCATGGTGGGCACGTGGATGGCATCCGGGAGATGAAAGAGCTTTTCCGCGCGCTCCCGAAAGCGTCCCATGGCCGCGGTGTAGGTATCGATGTAGGCCCGGGCGAGGGATGCGTGGTTAGTCTTATACGCGCTCCAGTAGCAGGACTGGACGTTCAGGTCATTGTGCAGGTCACCGTACCAGGGCGGCATGCGCGTATCCGGATTCCAGATGCCCTGCAATGTGACGGGGAGGCCGTAGGGCCGCTCGTTACAGTAGAGCTTGTACATCTCCAGATCGTAGGCCTCCTGGAGGAGAGGATCCGGGAGGGTGACGGAAGAGGCATCCCAGAAGCGCGCCCAGTCGGAGATGTGGGCTGCCAGGCTTCCGGCGTCTGCAAGGGATGTGCGGGTGCGCTCGCTGAGCGTGCGAAGAAGCGCTTCCTCCTCCCCGAGCTTTCCGATTTCCACCGCAACGGCCAGGTGCAGACTGTCCCCGCTCTCCCGTAGCTGCATGAGGGCCAGGCTATCCCCGGAAAAGACCTGCCGGAGCGTGAGGGCACCCGGTGTGTCCAGGGTTTGGGACGGGGCATAGCCCCAGCGTTTCAGGACAGCGAAGGCCGGATCCTCCAGATCCCAGGCGTGCAGTGTGGGGAGGGGAAGGGGGAGAACATCCGGATCCACGTCCAGATGCAGGACGTGGTGCACGGAGTCCAGAAAGACGGAGAAGGCGTAGGCGCCCTTTTCCCCGCGCAGCATCACATGGCTTGTGGCCGCCCTAAGGTCGGTTTCCGCGAGAAAGGTGTGGATGTTCCCCACCGGGAAGGCGAGATGGAGGGCGGGGAGGCGCGTGCGTCCTATGGCGCGGTCAAAAATCTCCGTCGCCTCGGTGACCTCAGGCTCTTCCCGGAAGAAGGCCTCGCGGTTTTGCAGGATGGTTTCATAATCGGCCTTTGGGGTATCCGGCAGGGTTTCGCGCATCTCCCACAGCAGCGGATGATCCACCGTGAGGTGCATGTTTTCCCCTTGCATGTAGAGGATGGAGCCCATCAGGCCGCTTCCCCAGAAGGGGCCCTCACAGAAGGTGCGCGGCACGCGCGTTAATCGGATGACTCGGTTCATGGTTTTCGACCTCTCTTACCCCTTGAGTGAGCCGATGAGCAAACCCTTGGCGAAGTACTTCTGCACGAACGGATAGATGGCGAGCATCGGGACGCAGGCGCAGAGAATGGTGGAATACTTGAGCGATTCGGTCATGGCGAGGGTTTCGGCGCTGGCAATCTGGCCGGTAGCCTTGACCATGGCGGCCTGGGTGGTGGCGTTGGTCATGATCTCCTTGAGAATGACCTGCAGCGGATACTGATCGTAGGAATTGAGATAGAGGACGGCATCAAAGTACATGTTCCACAGTCCCACGGCATAGAACAGACTCAGCACGGCCAGAATGGGCTTGGCCAGCGGCAGGGCGATCCGGAAAAAGACGGTATAGTCGCCTGCGCCGTCGATCTCGGCGGCCTCGTAGAGGTCGGCAGGGATCTGGGAGGCAAAGAAGGTTCTGGCGATGATCATATTGTACACGCTCAGAGAATTGGGGATCAATACGCCCCACATGGTGTTGACCAGGTTGAGACGCTTGACGACAAGATAGGTCGGGATGAGGCCGCCGCCAAAGAGCATCGTGAACATGAAAAGACCCGTGAACAGCCCCTTGAACTTGAGCTCCCTGCGGGAGAGGGGATAGGCTGCGATGATGGTGATGATCACCGAGATCAAGGTGCCCAGGAGGGTATAGATGACGGAATTCCTGTAGCCGGTGAGAATGAGCTTGTTTTTGAAGACGTAGGTGAAGCTCTTGACCGAAAGTCCCACCGGGAGGAAGGAGACCCTGCCGTTGAGCACGTTGGAGGGATCGGAGAAGGCGCAGGAGACAACATTCATCATCGGGACGATGACGACAATCAGACAGAGAATCAGGAAGATATCGTTGAAGACATGGAAGATCCGGTCCTCGGTGGACATCTGCATGGTGTTTTTGCTCATATGCCTTCTCCTCTCAGAACAGACTGGTTTCGGTGGCCACACTGCTCAGCCAGTTGACAAACAGAAGCAGTGCAAGGGAGACGACGGAATTGAAAAGGCCGATGGCGGAGGAATAGGAGTACTGCGCGCTCTGAATGCCCATGCGGTAGACATAGGTCGAGATGACATCGGAGGTGGACATGTTGAGCTGGTTCTGCAAAAGCAGGACCTTTTCAAATCCCACATTGATGATGCTGCCGCAGTTCATGATGGTCAGCATGATCATCTCCGGCAGGATGCTCGGCAAATCGATATAGCGGATCTGCTGGAGGATGGTCGCCCCGTCAATGCGCGCAGCCTCATACAGGTCCGGGGAGACGGCGGAGAGGGAGGCAAGGTAGATGACGGCGCCGTAGCCCGTCCCCTGCCAGATCCCGGAGAGAATGTAGATCGGGCGGAAGGCGTTGGGATCGCTCATGAGGTTCAGGGCATCCAGGCCGAACCAGGCGCGGATGTTGTTGAGGAGGCCGCCGCGAACGGCAAGAAACTGCATGACCAGGGAGACGAGAATCACGGTGGACATGAAGTAAGGCGCGTAGGTCACCATCTGCACGGTCTTTCCCAGACGCTTGGAGCGCGACGAATTGATCGCCAGGGCCAGGATGATCGGGCAGGGAATGCCCACCAGCATGGAGATGGAGCCGAGGATGAGGGTGTTGGAGAGCAGACGGCTGAACTGGTAGGAGGAAAAAAAGTTCCGGAAGTGCTTCAGGCCCACCCAGGTACTCCCCGTGATGCCCTTGATCGGGATATAGTCGCGAAAGGCGATCTGCACACCGTAGATCGGCCAGTACTTGAAAAGGATGAGATAGACGATGGGAAGGATGAGCATGGTGTACAGCCCGATATGATGGCTGCCCTTGCCCTTGCCCTTGTTCCTGCTTTTTGCGCGCATGCGGATAAACCTCCTGGCAGACTGAAATGGGGTGGATACAAGAGGGTCCCGGCAGTACCGCACTGCCGGGACCGGCCGAAAAGGCGATTAACGATTCAGGAAGGTGTGATAGGATTCGTTGCTAAGCGCCATGTATTCGTCCAGACCGATGGCCTGCAGCTGACGGACATAGGCGTCCCAGTCGTTGTCCAGGCTCATGGCACCGGTGATGAACTGCACGAGCGCTTCCTGCTGATAGTCATGGATTTCGGTCTTGATGCGGGAGTAATCCATGGTCTTATCCTCGGAGACAGTGAGGTTGGGGAGGGACTCGATATTGCTGGGAGCGACCTTGACATAGTTCTTGGTGGCCTCAAAGAGCTGAATCTCCTGCCAGTTGGTGGGATCCTCACGGAAGTTGGTGGAGGCGATCACAGCGGACTCACGATGCTCCTTGGAGTCGAGGTAGGGGATGTTCTGGGAGAAGTCGACGTTGCCGTAGAAGGGATCATCCTCGGGAGTCTGCAGATTCTTGTACTTGGCGGGGTTGCCGTTGAAGTCGGTCTCGCCCTCGGCAGGCTTTTCCCACTCGATGCCTTCGCGGCCCTTGCGGTACATCTTGCCTTCCTCGGAGTAGAAGTAATCCAACCACTGCAGGATCATCTCGGGGTGCTTGGCGGAGCTGGTGACGGCAAAGTTGCCGCGGATGACATTGCGGGTCAGGGAGTAGTTGGGGGTGGAAGCGGTGCCGTCCTCGCGCACAAAGGGAGCCATGATCTCATAATCGCGCCACAGCTCTGTGTCGCCGATGTACATCTGATAGGCAGCCGGGAAGGAACCGAAGAGGGTGTAATCCCCGCCGGAAACATTGATCTTGGTGTTGGTCTGATCGTCGTTGGTGAAGGATTCGGGGCTCAGAAGACCTTCGGTGTAGAGCTTGTTGAGGAAGCGCAGACCCTCGCGGTAGGCCTCGGTGGTGGCGGTGTAGACCAGATCGCCGTTCTCAATGGCCAGGTAGGTGTCCGCGTCGCAGTAGGTGAAGGCGTTCATGAGGAAGCCGTCCAGGGCGACATGCCAGCCGGCCTTGGAGGTGATCAGCGGGATCTCATCGTTGGGATCGCCGTTGCCGTTGGCGTCCTGCTCCTTGAAGGCCTTGAGCACGGCATAGTATTCGTCCAGCGTGGTGGGGATCTCCAGAGAGAGGTTCTCCAGCCACTGGGAGTTGATGTACATCTTCTGGGAATAGTTGCAGTGGAAGCACTCGGCGATCAGGGGCAGGGAGTAGATGTTGCCGTCGTCCTGCGCGATGAGCTTCTTAATGGAAGGATCGGCATCCATGAGGGCCTTGAAGTTGGGCATGTACTCGTCGATGAGGTCGTTGAGCGGGAAAAGCACGCCCTGGGCCGCATACATCGCTTCATCGGTGGGCACGATGTTGAAGGTGTCCATACCCGCGATGACATCCGGATAATCGCCGCCGGCGATGGTCACACTCACCTTTTCCTTCCAGGTGTCGGAGGGAACGGTGATGAAGTCGACGTGGATGTTCGTTTTCTCCTCATAGTCCTGATTGATGAAGCAGTCATTGACGTCATAGGTGCCGCCCTGGGGGACCATGACGGTGAAGGTTTCCTTCTCCTTGGCGATGGGGAAGGTTCCGGGGGCATTGAGGTTGCTGTTGTCCGCGGCCAGTGCCAGGGTGGGAAGCACCAGACAGAGGGTCAGCAGGATACCGAGAATCCGCTTGGTCATGTTTGACCTCCTTGTAAATAGATGAGATTTTTCTCCGGGATAGTCATTGCTGCCCGGGAGAATGTGTGTACATTGTGCCATGGCCGGGACAGGGGACAAAAGATACAAAAGCACCCAAAACGGTGATGAAATGGTACAAAATCGACTGAATTTCGCCCAGAACGGGCATTTTTACCGGAGGATACAGAAACGTTTCTGTACGGTGAAAGACATAAATCCATATCCTGCGCGGCCAAAGAACATAATGTCATGGTGAAGGGGGATAGCGCGTGTTAATATGACGCGGAGGTGAAAAAGCATGGAGAAGACACACAGGCCGCGCACCGGACGGATACTGCGCCATGATGGGAGATTCCATCGGCGCTTCTTTGTGTCCTACATGCTCATTTTGCTGGTCCCCCTCCTCGTCTTCCCGTTCTTCTACCAGACGAGCATCCGCGCGCTGATACAGAAGGAGGAGGAGATGCGCAAGGTGCTGCTGGAGGAGAGCTGCGAGCGCATTGATGCCCAGATGCTCCAGATCGACAACGCCCTGCGCTCCCTGGAAAAGTCCACTTCGCTGCCTTCCTTATTACAGATGGCGCAGCCGCAGGAAGGTTCGAAGGAGACCTACATGCTCTACCGGGCGCAGAATGAAATGACTTCGCTTCTCTCCATCGCCGGCTTCACTCCGCGCCTGTCGCTCTATCTCTTCAGCCCCGACCTGGCCTTTGACGGCACCACGCTCACCTGGGGCATGGAGCGTTTCTATGAGATCAATACCAGCTTTGCGGACATGGAGTATGCGACCTTTCGGGACGAGGTGCTGGGAACCTATCACGCCCATGACATCGTGTGCGCGCCGGAGCTCATCTACAAGCGCGCCGCCACGCGCGAGAGCGCCTATCTGCGGGAGGATGGGATCCTCTACTGCGTTTCTCTTCCCCAGCTTGCCCTCTCCAGAAGCCATCCCCTGGGCATGGCTTGCGTGCACATCGGCCGCAGCGTGCTGGATGCGATCGCCTCGGCGCCGGTGACAGACCATGGCATCACTGCGATCCTGGACCGGGAACAGCGCCTCATCTACGGCATTTTCGGAGAAAAGTCGGACGGAAGCTATCCGCATCTTCCGCTCGCCTCCGCGGGCGGCAGCTTCTTTACCGGCAGAGGAAGGGACAGGGCCCTGGTTCTTTATACCGTTTCACCCTATAACGGCTGGGTCTATCTCTCCGTCTCTCCCCTGCGCGAGATCGCAGGGACGCTGAGCCGCGTGCGCGGCGTGTTCTATCTCGTGGAGCTTCTGGCCCTCCTCCTCGGCCTGGTCCTGGGCGTTCAGCTGACGCGGCGCAATGCCGCGCCCCTGGAGAGTATGCTGAAGACACTGCGCGACAGCGGGGCGGACTTTGATTCCTCTGCGGCTTCTTTTGCGCTGCTGGAGGAGCAGATGAAGCATATGCTCATGGACAATTCTGCGCTCACGCAGGCCCTGGAGGCACAGCGACTGCACGGGGTGGACGCATTCCTCAGTGAAGTCCTCGACGGTTCCCTGACTGATGAAGAGCAGATGCGGACAGAGGCCGCCTACTTTGGTCTCTCGCTTGCGGGGAAAGGGTTCGGCTGTATGGTGCTCTCCTTCCGGAGCCTGGAGGACACCGAGGCACAGGCGATCTCCGCCTCTGCCATGGCCCAGTTCTTTGCAAGGCATCTCTCCCTCTCCGAGCTTTCCTTTGGCACGCAGACCCATGTGCTCGCGGGAAATACCCGTCTGGCCGTGCTGCTGTTTTTTCCGGACGAGGACCCCGAGGTGTGCCGCGCCTCCCTCACGCGGGAGTTTGCCCCGCGCCTGGAGGAGATCCGAGACCGGTATCCCGGCGAAGTGAGATGCTGTGCAGGCAGCGTGTATGCTTCGGTCCAGTCCCTCTCCGTCGCCTGCACCGAGGCCCTGAGCACGTTGGAGATCGCGGAGAAGCGGCCGGTGAGTGACGGGATCCTCTTCTTTGACGATGTCGAGCACTCGCGCGAGAGCTACTTTTACCCGGAGCCCCTGGAGCGCAAGCTCAAGGCGATGGTGGAAAAGGGCCAGAGCGAGGCGGTTGAGCAGTTCCTGGACTATATCTTCTCGGAGAACCTGGAGCGGCGCTCCCTGGTGCTGCGCACGCAGGCGGCCTTCCTCACCGACATGCAGACCGGGATCTTCCGTATAAAGCAGGAGCTCGGGGTCGACATCCATATCCACGGCCTATTCCATATTCAGCCCAACAGCCTGGATGTCACCAAGGAGTGTGAGCGCATCCGGGATGCCTATCGGCAGCTCCTTGCCCATATGGACGGGCGCGAGGATGCGGGGGACAAGAGTGAGGAAACCCTGAAGACGCGCCTGGAAAGCTATGTCCTGGAGCACTATGCGAGCTCCATGCTCTGTATCTCCATGGCCGCCGAGGCCTTTCACATGTCCGACTCCTATTTCGCCTCCACATTCAAGCGGGAGATGGGTCAGACCTTCGGGAAATACCTGGAGAATGTGCGCATGCAGCGGGCAAAGGAGCTTTTGACCGGGACGGAGATGACCATTGAGGAGGTGGCGGAGAGGACAGGGTATGCCTCCTCGCTCTCCTTCCGGAGGGCTTTCAAGAAGGTGCAGGGTGTGACTCCCTCCATGGTGCGGGGAAGTATGGGCAGTGCAAGTGGGGAGGATTGACATGTTCGGGAGAAGGAAAAAGCAGGTGATGCTCACCTGGGATGCGGGAGACGGCAAAGTCCGGGAAATGCCCCTGGAGGACTGGGAGGCGCCCGAGGAGGGCGTTATTTCCCTTTCTCTTGCGTTCTTTCAGGATCCGGATCCGTGCGAAATCCATCGGGGTGCGGTAGCCCAGCGCGTGTTTCTTTCGCTTACCCGGAACTATCTGGACAGAGGGTGGGTGGATACCTCTTCGTTGAATGCGGAGGAACGCTGCTTCTTCCCGGAGAAAGGGAGGCTGAAGGTGTGGGAAAACGCATAGCGCTGTCGGTACTTCTCTGCATCCTGTGCCTGACGGGGCGCGGCATCGCCAGGGCGGATATGCTCTACCTCTATGCGCCGCTTTGCGAAAAGTGTGCGCATGTGGAGGCCTTTCTGGAGGGCCTCCCCGAGGTATGGCAGCAGGGGCTGGAAAAGCTGGATATCACAGAGGATCCCTCGCGCGCCTTTGCCTTGTTTGAGAGCTATCAGGTCCCGGACGGAAAACGGGTGACGCCTTTGATCCTGCTCCCGGGCGGATATCTCTCGGGTGAGCATGAGATCACGCAGCGCCTGGAGGAGGTCCTAAAGCAGGGCTGGGGCGAGGGGAAAATCCGGGAGGGTACACAGGAAACAAAGCTGCCTGTCACCCTTCTCTCCGCAGCGCTGGCCGGCCTGGTAGCCGGCTGCAACGGCTGCGCGCTCTCCATGCTCCTGCTCTTTCTCTCCCTTGTGCTGCCCTTTGGCGAAAAGGCGGGGCGGAATGCGCTGGCATACCTTGCAGGCAAGGGAATCTGCATCTTTCTCATCGGTTTCGGCTTTCTCTCGGCCCTGCGCTATCTCTCGGGTGCGGGTTTTCTCTACGCGATTCGATGGATCGTGGCAGGCGTGGGGATCGGCCTTGCGCTCATGAATTTCTACGATGCATGGCGTGCCTACAGGGGAGAGTTCGGGGAGATGCGCAATCAGCTGCCCAGGGGCTTGCGCACAAGACTGCAGGGATACATCCGTGCACATACGACAGGCCGGGTGCTACCGCTTCTCAGCCTGCTGCTCGGAGCCCTCGTCGGTGCGGGCGAGTTTCTCTGCGCGGGACAGATCTATCTCGCCTTTCTCATGGAGGCGGCTTCTGCACTCTCCGTGCAGGCCGTGGCGGCACTGGTCCTGTACTGCGCAGCGTTTCTTTTGCCCTCCGCGGCGGTGGTGGCAGTGTGCATGATGCGCAATAAGACGGGAAGCATGGCTGTCTTTCTCTCGAAGCATACCTGGCAGACCAAGCTTGTGACGGGCATCATGATGCTGCTTCTGATTCTTCTTTCCTTTGTGGTGTGAGGACATAGCATGTGTGATAGAATCTATATGGACCATGCGGCGACAACGCCCATGGACCCGGAGGTCCTGGAGGTGATGCGGTCCGTCGCCTCAGCGCGCTACGGAAATGCCTCCTCCGTCTACCTTGAGGGGCGCAAGAGCCGGGAAATCGTGGCGCACGCCCGGGAGCAGGTGGCGGCACTCCTCCATGCGCAGGCGGAGGAAATCTACTTCACCTCCGGCGGAACGGAATCCGACAACTGGGTCATCCAGGGGATCGCGAAAAAAAGCCCGCGCGGGCGGATCCTGGTCAGTGCCATCGAGCATCCCGCAATCAGGCGCACGGCCATGGCGATGGCCGAGGCAGATGTTCCCGTGACCTTTCTCCCCACCCTGGCCGACGGCCGGGTAGCTGTGGATGCTTTGGAGGCGGCCCTTTCGGAGGCGGTCAGTCTGGTTTCCGTGATGTGGGCCAACAATGAGACAGGTGTCCTCCAACCGATCGGGGAAATCGCGTCCCTGTGCCGCGCGCGCGGCATCCCGATGCACAGCGATGCGGTGCAGGCCTGCGGAACGGTTGCGGTCGATGTGCGGGATACGGTCGACTATCTTTCTCTGAGCGGACACAAGCTGTATGGCCCGCGGGGTATCGGAGCTCTGTACATGCGAAAGGGCAGAGAGCTTCCGCCGCTGCTCTACGGCGGACACCAGCAGGACGGACTTCGGCCGGGCACGGAAAACCTGCAGGCGATCGCAGGCCTTGGCAAGGCGTGCGAGATCGCGCAGATACACATGGAGGAGCGGGCAGCGCACATGCTTGTGCTTCGGGAGAGGCTCCTTGCGGGACTGCGTGCAGGCATACCGGACCTGTGTGTCTTCGGCTCCCTGACCTCTCGTCTTCCGGGCAATCTGGCAGTGGCCATTCCCGGACTTCGCAGTGAGAGCCTGCTTTTGCAGCTGGATCTGGAAGGGATTGCGGCGAGCGGCGGATCGGCATGCAATTCGGGGAGTATGGAGCCAAGCCATGTGCTCACTGCGATGGGAATTGCGCCATCACTTGCCTTGGACATGGTGCGATTGACCTTGGGAAAGGATACGACACAAGAGGAGATCGACAGGGTGATCTCCGTGATGACAGCGCTTGCCGGGCAGCGGGCGTAGGGCAGAACACAAAGGAGACGAAAACGATATGAAGCTTTTCTACACATCTCCCGCAGCCTCATGGCTGGAGGGCCTGCCGCTGGGCAACGGAAGGCTCGGCACAGTGGTCTATCATCGCAAGGAAGCGGACGCGCAGGTGCTTGCACTCAACGAGGACACGCTCTGGACAGGCTATCCGCAGGAGGATGAGAAGGTTTTCTCGCCCGAGGAGATATACGAGTCGGGCCAGCTTACCCTGCAGGGGAAATACCGCGAGGCCAGAGACTTATTGGAAAAACGCACCCTGACGGCACGCGATGCCCAGATGTATACCACGCCGGGCGATCTGGTGCTGCACTTCATGGCCTCCTGGCATCCGGAAAACTATACGCGGTCGCTGGACCTGGAAACGGCCGTTATGACGGAGAGCTATACGCTTGGCGGTGCGCGCGTTCAGGCGGAGGCTTTTGTGTCCGCGCCTGCCCAGTGCCTGGTGTACACGCTGTGCTCCGAACAGCCCCTGAGCCTGGCTATCTCCGGGGAGGACGGATGGCTCACGGAAAAGCACTATACCGAGGAAGGGTTTACGCTTCGCGGACAGGTCCCCGGTTGCTGCGGCACGACTGTCGGCAAGACAGGGGAGCACGAGATGCTCTATGTCGATTCCGATCCCGCCAAAAAGGGTATGCGGTATGTCGTGGGCGGAAGGGTGTTTACTGAGGGTGGCAGCGTGAAGGCAGCCGAGGACTGCCTGATGCTTCTGGATGTCACCCGCGTGGTGCTCGTGGTATCCGTGCGCACAAGCTTTAACGGCTATGACCGCCATCCCTTCCTGGAGGGCAGGGATGAGATGGCTCTGCTCGCAGAGGACTTTCAGAGGGCCGGGATCGGGGACAGTATGCCCGATACGAAAGCGATGAAGAGCGCACACAGCAAGGACTATGCGCAGTACTTTTCCCGGGTTTCCCTGCACCTTGGCGAGAGCGGCAGGGAGGGGATGGACCTCAAGGAACGCCTACGGCGCTATGAGGCGGATGCGGACGATCTCTCCCTGACAACGCTGCTGTTTGACTATGGCCGCTATCTTCTCATCTCCGGCTCGCGCCCCGGTACCCAGGCGACGAGCCTGCAGGGCATCTGGAACCACGAGAAGTGTCCGCCGTGGTTCTCGGACTATACGGTCAATATCAACACGGAAATGAACTACTGGCTGGCCGGTCCATGCCATCTCACGGAGATGGAAGAGCCACTTGTGCGCCTGATGGAGGAGCTCACGGTCACCGGCAGGCGGACGGCACGGGAAATGTTTGACGCCCCCGGCACGGCCTGCTTCCATAATACCGATCTGTGGCGCAAGACCACACCGGCCAACGGACGGGCATCCTGGTCGTTTTGGCCCTTTGCCTCCGCATGGCTTTGCCGCAACCTCTATGAGCATTACCTGTTTACCGGGGACAGATCGGAGCTGGAGCGTATTCTACCGATCCTCAGGGAAAACGTCCTGTTCTGCATGGGCCGCCTGCAGGAAAACGATGCCGTGCAAGCCTTCGTCCCCGGAACCTCGCCGGAAAACCAGTTCCTGATCGGGGAGGAGCCTGTTGCGACGGCAGAGTGGACGGAAAATACCCTCGCCATTGTGCGCAACCTGCTCAGGGACTATATCGAGGGCTGTGAGGTGCTTGGGGTATCGGATGAAGTGCTGCAGGAGGCAAGAGCGCATCTCTCCGCTTTCCGCAAACCGGTCATCAGCCCCTCCGGAAGGATTCAGGAGTGGAACGAGGATTTCCCGGAGCCTGAGGTCCACCACAGGCATCTGTCACATCTCTACAGTCTCCATCCCGGACGCGATATGGCCTCCTTCGGGGAGGACTATGTAAAGGCAGCGCGCGAATCCCTTGTGGTGCGCGGGGATGAGGCCAGCGGGTGGAGTATGGCCTGGAAGATACTCATGTGGGCACGCCTGGAGAAGGGCGAGCGGGCATGGGATCTGTGCCAGCATCTCTTTCATCTGGTGGATCCGGATGCCTCCATGTCCATGCAGGGCGGCGGAGTCTATCCGAACCTCCTGTGTGCGCATCCGCCTTTCCAGATTGATGGAAATTACGGGTTCACGGCTGGCATCTGCGAAATGCTTGTGCAGAGCCATTTGGATGAGATCGTCCTGCTTCCGGCGATCCCTGCGACCTGGCGCAAAGGAAGTGTCACCGGCCTGCTTGCCCGTGGCGCAACCGAGGTCAGCATTGCCTGGGAGAACGGCCATGTGAAAGCTACACTCCGGCAGCTGAATGAGCCAACGCGGTCTGTCAGAGTGCGTATCGGGCGCGGCGAGACCCGAGAGGTCACGCTGGCAAGGGGAGAGGACATCACGATAGAAGCATAAAAACACACGGACGGGAGGATTCCCGTCCGTGTGTTTTTTGAGGGAGAGGGTTT
>JAFUZB010000206.1 GCA_017476845.1 Clostridia bacterium | reverse complement strand
GGACAGCAATGTATGATGGCATATGACATCCCCAGTTCATAAGTCTCCACGTTGGAGTACTCCACCAGTATTTTCTCCTTCTGAACAAATCCTCTGTCTTCACTGATTCTGCCCACATAGACATCCTTTGGCTGAGGATACTTCATGCCCTTTACTCGTTGGGATGTCCGCTTATAGACATAGTAGTGTTCTCCTTGCTGTTTGACGATACATCCCGGAGGCAATGCGTTTATCACCCAATCGGGGAACTCTGATCGTTTCATCGTATTTGTCTCCTTCCATCTTAGATACAAGGTCGTATGATTCGGAAACGATGAGATACAGAGGCGATACCAGGCTTTAGCTAAAGGAAAATCAACAGTCAGGTGGATGGTCAGAGTGCATGTCGAGGCTATTCAGTTCTGTACGCTCTTACCAGTTCAGCCAACTCGGCACGTGTTGAATGAAGCTCATCTTCTGCCGTTTTTAAGCGTTCTGAAGCGGTTGTGATGGTTTGAATCAGTCGGTTTTGTATATTCGCAGAATGATCTTTGTCATTCTGTGCCTTTTTTTCCATCGCATCCAGCATACTTTTGTAATAAGCTGCATCTTCAGACAGCTTCTCAGGAGCAATAGGTTGCTGTTGATTGATTCGAGGTCGCCCGCGTGGCCCGGTATTGACCATTGTACCCGTTGCCGGATCTATTTTTCCTATGATGTGGCGTTTGGTTATCTTTTCTTGGGTTTCTTCATTAAGATAAGTGACCATTTCGTAGACATAGCGAGTCTGGTTACGCTTATTAAACGAGCTGCTGGTTTTTCTGGTTACTTCAACAAGCCCCAATGTAATCACCCCTATTCTTACAATACCGATTATACTGCTTTTAATAGCAAGTAGCAATACATATATTACCGATATTACTAAAATATCGGATTGCCTACAAATCGATAAAAAAGACGAGCGGTGACTTCGCTCGTCTTCTTGGCTGAAAAATGAATTGCTCTCAGCGAGAGATGGACCGTTCTCCTTGATGTATGGATATTACCCTATACAGTAGGGACATTGTCCTATACAAAACCTGAAAAAAGGCAAAACTTGATGTTCTGTTTTCGAATGTGTATAGCGGAATCAAGTCCAATGCTTACTTGTATTCTTTACGCCTGTGGTTAAGTCTTCGTGCAAATACCGTGGGGGCAAAAGAGCCCGTGTTTTCGCCTTTTCTCCTCTCTCCCGGGCCTTGCCTGAAAGCAGAGAATGTTGTATCTTCTTGGAAGTCGTGCTCTGCCCTTTGTGGAGATAGAAGAGCCCTTCGATGTGCCGAAAGGAGACCTGCCTTATGAAAAAGATGCGGCTGACCCTCGCCTGCCTTCTGATCCTTTGCCTTCTGACCCTCTCCGGGGCCGTGGCCGAGAGTCCCATTACGATTCAACCCTCCCGCCTGCCCGTCATGCAGCTGCACCAGATCAATATGGGCTGCGCGGATGCCTACCTTGTCACCGACGGCACCACCGTCCTTCTGGTCGACTGCGGACTGGACACCGATACGCCCAGCGATACCAATGAGCCCCTGCTCACCTACCTTGCCGCCTCCGGCATCGACCATGTGGATGCGCACTTTGTCACGCACTACCACAACGATCATGCCTTGAATATCGACCTGCTCTCCTCCCTGTACGGGACGGACGACACCATCGTCTACGGCCCCTCCGAGGAGCTCCCCAAGCGCTTCCTGCCCCTCCCCCACGGCCACTATGAGCAGCTCAAGGACTGGCAGGAGCTCGATATCGGCGCTTTCCATATCCGCTGCGTGAGCCCCGCAAAGCCCAAGGACAGAGGGGAAACCAATTACGACTCCTTGAACTTCTATGTCACCTACGGCCAGAGAAGCATCTTCTTCACGGGCGACTGGGTGGATTACCAGCTCTTTGACCGCCATCCCGAGTGCGCCAAGCCCGTGGACATTCTCTCCTTCCCGCACCATGGCCTCAAGCCCTTCTGCATCCAGGAGTATGAGCTGCGCGCCATGAACCCCGAGATCGTGCTGGTTCCCTCCCGTAACGCCTTTGAAGTCAAGGGCTTCCTCAAGTATTCCTACTGTGACCGCTTTGAGGTCTATGATGTCACCATGGGCAATATCGTGATCCTCACCGACGGCGTGGACATGGAGGTCCACACCGATGTCGCCCCCGGGACCTATGCTTCCTTTGGGAGCGTCACGATGGGTGACGTGACCCATATCAACCTAAGCGGGGTGTAACCTGGCCCATGAGACGCATATTCTGCCTTCTGCTCGCGCTTGTTCTGCTTTCTTTCGCCCTTCCGTCCCTCGCGGAGATCTCGGTGAGTACCGCCTCCTTCCAGGGACTGACGGTGGACCTTTCTTCTGAAAGCATTGACCTTGGCGACATCCAGGTCACGGACTGGGAAGCCTTCTATGCCTTCCTCTCCCGTCTTCCGTCGCTTACGCACGTGGACATGTTCGCCACGCCCGTTCGCGCGAACCGGATCGACGAAATGGTCCAGCGCTTCCCGGACATTGAGTTCGGCTGGACCATCGCCTTCAAGGAGCACACCGTGCGTACCGATGCGACCGCCTTCTCCACACTGCACTACGAGGATTCCGCCACCCACGGCTCGTCGGATCTTTCCGTGCTCCGCTACTGCACCAAGCTCCAGGCCCTGGACTTCGGGCACAACAGCGCCGATGACCTATCCTTCCTCTCCGACCTCACGGACCTTAAGGTGCTCATCATCGCCTGCAACAATGTCACCGACATTACACCGCTTGCGAACCTTACGCACCTGGAGTACCTGGAGCTGTTCACCAACCGCGTGTCGGATCTGACCCCGCTCTCGGGGATGAACGAGCTTCTCGACCTCAATATTTGCCTGAACAGTGTCACCGACCTGACCCCGATCCTTCAGCTGCCCAAGCTGGAGCGGCTCTGGCTCACACCCCATGCCAGGGGCGGCAAGGGCGATATCCCGCAGTCCCAGCTCGACGAGATCGTGAAGACCCATCCCGATCTGGAGCTTGTCACCGATGCCCCGAACCCGACGGCCAAGGGATGGCGCACCCATCGCCGCTACAGCGTCATCCATGAGATGTTTGACGAGGGCGTCTACATCCCCTTCACCAAGAGCGCCGGACCCATCACCATCAAATGACCTATACTGGAGGCCACGAACCTATGCGAAGACTCGGCTGCCTGCTTCTTGTTGCCTGCCTGCTGCTCACCTCCTCCGCCCTCGCGGACATTCATCCCCTGGAGCTGGACCAGACCGTCCACGGGACCACGCCGCTGGCCGAGGGCTGGATCTCGGAGGATGAATATATCGACGAGTCCATCCATGTCGTCATCTCCCATGACCGCATCTGGCCCCTGGCGAGCAAGGGTTGGGTCGGAGGGCACTATGCCCGCATCACCATTCAGGATCCCAGCCAGCTGCGCACGGCCATGAGCCAGGACAGCTATGATGACGAGAGGCAGGACCGTCCTCAGGACATGGCAAAGAATTCCAAGGGCGTCATCTCCTGCAACGCCGACTTCATGAAGTACTATTACGGCGTGGGCTATGTCGTGCGCCAGGGCGAGTTCTACCGCAATGCCCTGGATGGGAGTCGCGATGTGCTCGTCATCGACGAGAACGGTGATTTCACCACTGTAGAAAAGGCCACAGAGGATTCCATGAAGGCCCATCTGGATGCGATGGAAAAGGAAGGGCACACGCCCGTCAACACCTTCACCTTCGGGCCCGTGCTCGTGGAGAACGGTGTCGCCAAGACCGAGCAGGAGATCCGCACCTGCCCCTCCAACTTTGAACCGCAACTGGTTGTGCATCGCATCGCCATCTGCCAACTGGGCGAACTGGAGTACGCGATC
>JAFUZB010000205.1 GCA_017476845.1 Clostridia bacterium | reverse complement strand
CGGTCGACTACACACGTCTCAGAACAGGCGAAAGCAAATCAACTGTAATCAATGGAAACACCACAAAGCGGGATCGACTGTTTCTAGCAAAACTGGGTTTGAACCCCGAATCTATTTAGTCACCATTATCCGGGATTTTGGCTATATCGATATCCCCACCGGAAGCTACACCGTCTTTAGCGGACAGGATAAGGCGGATACGCCCAAGATCGAGATGGACGGGCGCCACTTCTTCGAGGATGCGCAGCAAAAGCTTTTGCAGGTCGTCTATCCCCCGGACAGGGAGAAGGTGAGCCGGAGTCTGACGCGCGAGCAGTGCCTGGACGCGCTCATGCACCGCGGCGGATTCACCCTGGATTATCACCTGCTCTTTGACGGGCAGCCCCTGGAATATCGCCTGAAGGCCTTCTTCCCCGATGAGCGCGACAGGGATCACTTCATGATCGGCACCTGCTCGGTGGAGGGGGAGAGGACACAGAAGGAGAAGTTTGCCTCCACCCAGGAGAGCTCGGTCACCTTTGCGCGCATTGCGCAGGCTCTCTCCCAGGACTTCTTTACCATCTATTATGTCAATATGATGTCCGGCCAGTACATGGAGTACAGCATGCACGGGCCGAACCATCAGCTGCAGCTGGTGCGCCATGGCGAGGCCTTCTTTGAGGACTGCCTGCGGGACATTCCAGACCGCGTGGATTCCGCCGACCGAGAGCGCGTGCTGGCAGGCTTTGAGCGGGAGAACCTCATCAAAGCAGTGGAGGGCTATAAGCCCTATTCTCTGTCCTATCAGGTGCTGGTGGACGGCGAGTACACCCATGTGCAGGTCAAGGTGATCCGTCTTGCGGATGATCCCGAGCATCTGGTGGTCGGGATGAGCAATATCGATGAGCAGGTGCGCATGGAAAAGGAATACGAAGCGGCGCGTGCGCAGTCGGTGACCTATGGCAGGATTGCCCAGGCGCTGGCCGGTGACTATTTCAGCATCTACTATGTGGATATCGATACCGACCGGTTTGTCGAGTTCAGCGCACACAGCGATTACCGGGACCTGGGCATTGAGCAGTCTGGCGAGGATTTCTTTGCCCTCTCGCGCCGAAACGGGCTTCGCGTTGTGTATCCCGAGGACCAGCATCTTTTCATGGAAGCCTTTACCAAGGAGAACATCCTCGCTGCCCTGGAAAAAAGCGGCGTCTTCACCCTTTCCTACCGCCTGGTGCTGGATGGGGTGCCCAACTATGTCGCCATGAAGGCGATTCGCATGGAGGACGGGGACGAACACCATATCGTGGTGGGCGTGAGCAATATCCACAGTGAGGTCCAGCGCCAGCAGGAATCGGTGACCTATGCCTCCATTGCGGAAGCGCTGGCGGCCGACTATTTCAGCATCTACTATGTAGACCTGGAGACGGAGAAGTTCATCGAGTATTCGTCCCATGAGGTCTATGAAGATCTTGACATCGAAAAGGGCGGGGACGACTTCTTTGCCCTGAGCCGCAACAATATCATGCGTGTGGTGCACCCGGAGGACAGGGAACGCTTCCTGGGGGTGTTTACCAAGGAGAACCTGATCCGTGAGCTGGATACAAGCGGCACCTTTACCCTGACCTACCGGCTGATGTTCGCAGATCAGCCCACCTATGTCCAGATGAAGGCCACGCGCATGGCCGACAGAAACGATCCTCATATCGTCATCGGTGTCAACAATATCGATGCGCAGATGCGCCGCCAGCAGGACTTCGACAGGGCGCAGGAGGAGAACCTGACCTATTCGGGCATTGCCAATGCGCTCGCGGCGGACTACTTCAGCATCTACTATGTCGATCTGGATACGGACGAGTTCCTGGAGTACTCGGCTACGGAGACTTATCAGAGCCTGGGCGTGGAGCAGAAGGGAACACACTTCTTCGATGTGAGCCGCAAAAACGGAGAAAGGCTGATCCATCCCCAGGACCGGCAGATGTGGCTTTCAGCCATGGTCAAGGAAAACCTTGTGGCAGAGCTGGAGAAGAGTCCCATGTTCACCATGAACTACCGCCTGCTCTTTGGGGATAAGCCGGTATGGGTGAGCATGAAGGTGACACGGCTTTCCGGCGGTGAGGACAACCATATTGTCATCGGTGTCAACAACATCGATGCCCAGATGCAGCGCAAGGAAGCCTATGAGCGCGCCCACATGGAAAGCCAGACCTATTCCCGCATCGCCCAGGCGCTGGCGCGCGACTACTACAGTGTCTACCTGGTCAATACTAGGACCGATGAGTTCGTGGAGTACTCCTCCAATGCGGAGTACCAGGAGCTGCAAGTGGAGCAGAGCGGAAAGGACTTTTTTGAGGACTGCAGGCGCAATGTCATTCGCCTGGTCCATCCCGATGACCTGAAGAAGGCCCTGATGATCTGGGATAAGGCAAATCTTATGGCAGCCCTGGAGAGCGGACAGACGATCTCCACTACCTACCGCCTCATGTTTGATGACGTGCCGGTGTATATCAACTGCAAGGTACTGCGCATGACGGGCGATGGACAGGATGACAATATCGTCATCGGTGTAAGCAATATCGATGCCCAGATGAAGCGTGAGGCCGCCTTTGAGGAGGAGTTGCAGACAGCTAAGGAACTGGCGTCCCGCGACGCGCTCACCGGGGTCAAGAGCAAGCATGCCTTTGTGGAGGCGGAGGAGAGGATCAACCGGGATATCGCCGATGGCCGGGAGGAAGGCTTTGCCGTGGTGGTCTGCGATGTCAACGGGCTCAAGCAGATCAATGATAACCTGGGCCATAAGGCGGGCGACCGCCATATCCAGAAGGCCTCGGAGATCATCTGCCATATCTTCCAGCATTCCCCTGTCTACCGCATCGGAGGGGATGAATTTGTCGTGATCATGCATGGCTCGGACTATGCCCGCAGAGAAGAACTCATGGCCGATCTCACCAAGCTTGTGGAAGAGAACCAGAAAAAGGGCGAAATTGTCATTGCAAGCGGTATCTCGGAATATGTAGCCTCGGGCGAGGAAAAGGATACGCGTATCGAAACAGTTTTCGAGCGGGCGGACAGCGCTATGTATGTGGAGAAGAAGCGTCTTAAGGGAATACGAGAGTAGGGGGAGAGGACACAATGAACGATTATCAGTTTCGCCGCGTTGAACGTGACCTGAAAAAGCGGTACGGAAAGTGCGAAGACGAAGAGATGGAGCTTTATTCACAGATCGTGTACCCCATTGAAAGAAACTGTATGAGGATCCATCGCCGGGAAAAGGCGGCCACCAGCCGGGCCATGCACGACGCATTGCTGCTGTGTCTGCATCGAATGAAGGATCATATTGACGACACGCATACGGACACTTCGAGCTTTGAGAAGGAAGGCGCCATGCTTCTCCTGCATGGAATTATGGTGTCTATCGATCCCTACGATCCGGTCTGGGAAGGGAAATACGACGATGCTGTTACTAACAAGAGCACGTATATTGTTTTGTCGCGTATCCTGCTCAGACTTCTGGAATCGGTGGATCTGTGGAATGAGGTGTATGGCACGGAAGGGTACTTCTTCTTCCTGGAGGACTTTTTAGGCAAAAAAGTGAAACCCGGGGATGATGAATGGGACTGTTGCTTTCTCACGACGAATGAGGCTTTGAAGGAAGCCATTATGACGGGTAAGATCGTGCCTAGTAATGTGTGATAATGCATGGGGAAATAAAAGCGGCCTGTGTTGCTGATAGCGACACAGGCCACTTTTGCTATGTTGCTACTAGCAACAAACGAATGAAAAACTTCTTGCAGCACATAGGATAGCGTGCTAAACTCCCTTGCGTATTCGCCGAAAGGTGGTATACAACAATTGTTGCTATTAGCAACAAAATCGGAGGCAAGAAGGATGAAACAGGGAAGACATCTGTCTGTGGAGCTGCTGGCACAGACCGTTTCCATGCGGAGAAAGGCGATGAAGCTTTCCCAGACGGAGGTGGCCAGGCGCACGGGGATCAACCGATCGATTCTTTCCCGTCTGGAAAGTGCCGATTACACGCCTACGGTGGATCAGCTGCTGGCCCTGTCGGAGACGCTGGACTTTCCCATGGGAGATGTGCTTGTCTCGGGCAGCAGTGCACAGGCAAGCGGACTGCGGCTGCAAATCGCCGTTGCGGGTACGGGCTATGTGGGTCTGTCCCTGGCCGTGCTTCTCTCCCAGAAGCATGACGTGACAGCGGTGGATATCCTTCCCGAGAAGGTGGACAGGATCAATGCCTGGCAGTCCCCGATCCAGGACGACTATTTAGAGAAATACCTTTCGGAGCATGAAAAGCGTGCGCTCTCGCTGCATGCGACACTGGACGGCGCATCCGCCTATGCAGGGGCCGATCTCATCATTGTTGCCGCGCCCACCAACTATGATCCAAAAACCAATTACTTTGACTGCTCGGCAGTAGAGTCAGTGCTCAGTGCCATTCAGCAGGCGACGGAGGGCAGAGCGGTTAAGCCGGTGACGGTCATCAAGTCAACTGTACCGGTGGGCTATACCGCGAGCATCCGGGAAAAGCTGCAGATGGAGCGGCTCATCTTCTCCCCGGAATTCCTGCGCGAGTCCCGTGCCCTGTATGACAACCTCTATCCCTCCCGGATTATTGTGGGCTGCGATGAGGGCACGAAGGCGGATGCAGAGCAGTTTGCGGGACTCCTTCGCGAAGTCGCCATCCGCAATCCGATTCCCACGCGCATCATGGGATCGACCGAGGCCGAGGCGGTCAAGCTCTTCTCCAACACCTATCTGGCCCTGCGCGTTGCCTATTTCAACGAGCTGGACACCTATGCGGAGATGAAGGGGCTGGATACGCGGTCCATCATTGAAGGGGTGTGCCTGGATCCGCGCATCGGCAACTGGTACAACAATACCTCCCTGGGCTTTGGCGGCTACTGCCTGCCCAAGGACTCCAAGCAGCTCCTGGCCAATTACCGGGATGTTCCTCAGAACCTGATTCAGGCTATCGTCGAGAGCAACCGGACGCGCAAGGATTTTGTTGCCGACCGCGTCATGGAGATGGCGGGCATGTACACGGCATCCTCGCATTACTCGGAATCGATCGAACAGCAGCAGCGCGGCATCGTGATCGGCATCTTCCGCCTGACCATGAAGAGCAACAGCGACAATTTCCGGCAGAGCGCCATCCAGGGTGTCATGAAGCGCATCAAGGCCAAGGGCGCGACGGTCATCATCTACGAGCCGACGCTCAAGGACCACACGACCTTCTACGGGTCCCTTGTGGTTAACGACCTGCGCAAGTTTAAGGAGGCCAGCGCGGTGATTGTGGCCAACCGCTACGACGACGTGCTGGAGGATGTCCAGGACAAGCTCTACTGCAAGGACATATTCAGACGGGACTGAGGGAGGGGAGTCTACGATGCTGTGCGAAGAGAAGTTTCATGAAATCTATGGCAGGGATGCGGAAGGTCTGGCCTTCACGCCCTACCGTGTCTGTCCCATCGGAGCGCACTCCGACCATAACGGCGGCAAGATCACCGGTCTTGCCATCGACCAAGGCATTCATCTCGCCTTCCGTCCCAAGCATAACGGTGTGGTGGAGATGACCAGCCTCCAGTTCCCCAAGCGTGCCCAGTGGCATATAAGGGAAATCGGGGAGAAGACGGGGGACTGGGCAGACTATCTGCGCGGTGCCACCTGGGCGCTGAGCAAGCGCTACACCCTGAACACCGGTCTGTGCGGTGTGATTGAGGGAAGCCTGCCCATCGGCGGCCTTTCCTCCAGTGCGGCCGTGATTCTCTCCTTCCTCCAGGCCTTGATGGCAGTCAATCAGATCCGCGTGCCCGAGAGCGAACTCATCGCGATCGCCTTTGATGCGGAGAAGAATTATGTGGGTGTCAACGTGGGTACGCTGGACCAGTCCTGTGAGGTGCTCAGCCGCAAAAACCATCTTCTGTACCTGGACTGTGCGGACAACCGCTACGAGCTGATTCCGGAGAGCCCGGAGATGCCCGATTATGCGATCGCGATCTTCTTCTCGGGGCTGGAGCACTCTCTGGCAGGCTCCAAGTTTAATATGCGCGTGGACGAGCTGCGCGCTGGGGTGTATGCGCTGGAAGCGTTT
>JAFUZB010000015.1 GCA_017476845.1 Clostridia bacterium | reverse complement strand
GACAGGCGTTTCAGACGAATGCTCCAGAATCAGAAGGATATGTCCCTCGTTGTCGGCATGCGCATAGTCGCTGTCCACGATGCCGACGGTATTGGCCAGACGAAGACCGTATTTGCGGCCCAGGCTCGAGCGCGGACAGAGCATGAGCATCCATCCCTCGTCGATGACCGCGCGGATGCCGGTGGGTACCATGACCCGCTCCCCGGGGGCAATGGTGACCTCCACAGGACAAACAAAGTCGTAGCCCGCGGACCCGGCGGTAGCGCGCTTGGGAAGCGGAATCTCCGAAACCGCGACGGGTGCTTCAAAGCCCTTCGTGTCCTTTTCGTACTGCGCCTGTGTCACATGCTCAAAGCGTGCTACTGTCATGCTCCCTCTTCCTCTCCGTATAGGCGTCGCTAAGGCGCGCAAGCTCCTCCAGGGTCAGTTTTTCCCCGCGGACCTTTTCGTCCAGTCCCGCAGCTTCCATAAGCGCCACGGCCTCCGGGCGCTCCATGTGCAGTGCGGCACACAGTCCGTTGGTCATGGTCTTGCGCCTGAGCGCAAAGCCAGCCTGCGCGATCTTGAAAAAATCCCCTTCGCTCTGCACCCGGACCCTGGGGGCATCCAGGAAGGTCATTACCACAAAGGTGCTGTCCACCTTGGGCGGCGGGGTAAAGCACCTCGCGGGCACCTCCAGCGCGCGCTCAATGTCCGCCATATACTGGCATCTCACGGCCAGCATGCCCCATCCGTCCTCGCCCGGTGAAGAGAGGAGCTTGTCGGCAACCTCCTTCTGGACCATGACAGCCAGGCGCCTGAGCGGGATACCGCACTGTACAAGGCGTGTGATGAGCGGGGTGGTGATGTAATAGGGGATATTGGCCACCACCGATACGGGACCCGTCCAGTCCGCCACCAGCCCCTTCAGGTCCACCTGCATGGCATCGCCGTGCACCAGCGTAAAGTTGTCATACTTTTCCATCCCGACGCGAATCAGCGGCAGCAGTCGCTCATCCAGCTCCACCGAGACAACCTTGCCCGCATGCGCGCACAGGTGTCCGGTGAGACTGCCGGCGCCGGGACCGATCTCAATAATGCATTCCTCCGGGGTGACGCCTGCGGACAGCACAAGGCTTTCCAGAAGATCATCGTCATAGATGAAGTTCTGGCCCAGTCCCTGCTGGTAGCGCAACTGGCTCTCCCGGATGCGTTCCTTTGTCTTACTCATCTTACAGAATCTTTTTCAGGTCAGAAAAACTGTCCATGTGCCAGGTGGCCCTGGGATCATCCTTGGCATCTCCCATGGCTGCGCAGGCAAAGCCGCCGCGCACCGCACCCTCGACACCTGCGTGGGCATCCTCGACCACAACGCATACACTCGGATCCAGGCCGATGCGCTCCGCGCCCTTGAGGAACACCTCCGGATCGGGCTTGGAGTGGGTGATGTTGTTGCCGTCGGAGACAGCGTCAAAGTAATCGCCCAGACCGATGCGCTCCAGAATAAAGGGGGTATTCTTGCTGGAGGATCCGATGGCGAGAAGATAGCCGCGTGCACGCAATTCATTGAGCGTGTCCCTGACCTCGTCTGTCAGGTCCTTGGGGCTCATCTCCTTGAGCAGCTCACGGTACGTATCGTTCTTCTCCTGCGCAAAGGCCTCCTTTTCCTCGTCGGTATAGGCCTTCTCGCTCTTTTCCAGGATGATCTCCAGGCTCGCCATGCGGCTCACTCCACGAAGGCGGTTGTTGACCTGCTCGTCAAAGGGGATACCCAGGCGATCCGCGAGCTTCTTCCACGCGAGATAGTGATAGTGATCCGTAGAGCAGATGACGCCGTCCAGATCAAACACGATTCCCTTGTAGGCTCCCATGTATCCTTCCTCCCTGTCCTTTCAGTCCGCCAGCGTTCCCATGGGATCCCAGGGATCCAGCACGATGGGCTTCTGCTCATAGAGCGCGGCCTTCTCGCCGAGGTACTTCTTCTGCACCGCAGCCTGGAAGACATACTCGTCAAACCAGCTGTCCGAGCAGACATAGTATCCCTTCTTGCCGCTCTCGTCGCCCCAGGAGTTTTCGATCTTCCAGCGGGTGGGCTTGCCGTCCTTGAGGTTCACGCCGGTAATGACCATGGCATGGTTCATAGCGGAGAAGCTGTAGTCCAGGGCATCCTCCTTGGAGATGGCCAGGTCCAGACCGGTCAGAAGGCTTGCATCGAAGGAAGCGTCATCCCAGAAACCGCCGTCGCGGTCGCCGAACTTGCCCACATCGCTGCCAAACCAGACGATCTCGCCGTCCTGCAGCTGGCGGATAATGGCCGCCTTGAATTCGTCCAGGCTCAGGTTCAGGTGACGAACCTCCTTGCCGCCCACGACATTGCCCAGATACCGGATGGTGAAGGTCTTGTCATAGGGCTTGTCCGCGGTCGGCGCATGAATGACGGAGATGGTTTCGTGCAGAAGATCCAGCACATACTTCTCCGCGAAGGTCTTGGGCGTATAGCCGGTTTCGATCCCGTACTTTCCGTCCTTGTCCACATACTCGAAATCGAACTCGCGGGGCGGCTCGCCGTAGCAGCTGCACAGGAATCCGTAGATCTTTCCGAGCATCTCGTCCTTGCGGGCGTGGATGTCCTTCTCGCTCTTGCCCGCCTTGACCATCTTGCGCAGCTCAATGGCGCAGATCTTGAGATTGCGGTTGAGGACATGGTTCATGCCGTTGGTGTTGGAGGACTGGAAAGTCTCGTCAAAGACATCCTTGGGCACCACACCGTACTTCTCCACGATGTTGGCAAACATGTCCCACTGGCCGCCGTCATGGACGCCGGTCTGCAGGATAAAGGACACCGTGCGGTCATCGGGGGCAAGGGATGCCGTGTCCAGCATGCTCTCCAGGAAATAGTTCGCCCGCTCAAACTTGTCCCAGAAGGCCAGATAGCTCTGGGAGAGCTCAAACTTCTCCAGATTCTTTTCCTTGGCGATCTTTTCGCGCAGGACATTGGTCGCCGCAAACAGCCAGCAGCGTCCGCTGCGCTTCTGATTGGTGACCTCCATCGTCTTGATTTCCACGGAAAACTTCTGCCGCATCTCCTGGGCAGAGGAAGAAACTACATCCACCGAATTCAGATCGCTCTTGGCAAGGGCCATCGTGGCCAGCTTCCGCTCCGTGCTTCCCTGATAGGCCTTGGACCAGGTCTTCAGCGCTTTGTCTGTAACCGCATAATGTCTCATAGGTATGCATTCCTTTCATCCAGCTCGTCCTGCGCCTTGGCGCAACGCTGTCATATTAACGGATTCTCCCGGAGTTGACAAGAGAAAGCCTTTTTCCCGCAAGCGCCGCGTCCTTTGTCCCCGGCTGTGCAGGAAAAAGGCCTGTAATGCAGAATTTGTACAGCCTGTGCTGCATGGCAGCCACCATTTCCTCGCACCAAAGGAGTTCCCCTGATGATTATCACCAGTAACCAGAGCGATTTTCTCTCAGACAACTACGAGTATCTCCTTCAGCTTGGCAATACCTCCTCTCTGCCTTTCCCCTACGGTCTGCCCGGCTGGAAGACGCTCAATGATATGAATACACTGTGCACAAAGCTCCTGAAGCTCAACCGCTGGGAACCCGTGAGTGTGCGCAAGCGTACCGATTCCATGAGTCTGTGGTACCGCACCCTGATGCGTATTCAGGCCTGTGATGATCCGGAGGAAAACCTCTCTACCCTCGTGCGTACCATTCCCGTCATCTGTGAGCTGATGGAGAAGGAAGACGTCATGAGTAGATAAACGCTCTACGAAACGCGCCCGTGCAAATGCACGGGCGCGTTTCATTTGGGAGAGAAGGATTATTCGAGGGTGATCGCAAGCGCATTGGCGGCCTTGACCGGAAGCTGTTCGGGCAGCTTGACGGTGAGCAGGCCGAATTCCTGACGGAAAGGAACCTCACCCGCGCCCAGGAGGCGCGCGGAGGATACCTTGCGATCCGAGAAGGAGCGGATCGCCGCCACCTGTCCCGGCTGGATGCCGAGCATGAAGGCATAGACCGTACCGTTCTTCTGCACGAATCGGAAGTCCGAGGGGGTCCAGTTCGTCTTATCCTCGGTGAATCCCTGGATCTTTACGCGGGTTTCTCCCTCGGAGAAGGTGTGCCAGGGACGCGTGCCGTACACAGCCTCGCCGCATACCGCAAACCACCGGCTCAACTCCTCCAGGATCCAATCCGCATCCTCGTCAATCGTGCCGTCCGGACGCTGGAGCACATTGAGCAGCATGACACCGTTCTTGGAGATGATATCCACGAGCATTTCCACAATCTGTTCGGGGGACTTGTAGGGATGATGGACATCATAGAACCAGTTCCCGATGCAGGTGTCGGTGTGCCAGAGTCTCGGCGCAATGCCGGGCAACTGGCTCTTCTCCACGTCCAGTGTGCCCACGCGTGCGATCTCCTCGCGCACATCCTTCTGCAGATACACCGCGCGGTTCTCGCCGTAGCGGTCAATCGACGTATTGTAGAGATGCGCTACTACTTCCAGGCCGGGCTTGTGCTCTTCCGGGTTCACCGGGCGCTGCACGGGCTCGCGGGTCTGGCAGAAGGGGAGGGCACCGTCGGTATAGAGAAGATCGGGCTTGACATGGTCGATCATTTCCTTGACCGCACGCACCCAGTAATCCTGGAAGGCGGGATCGGTGGTGTACCAGGGGAAGATGTTCTCCGGATTCTCGGTGCCCAGACTCGCATTATCGTGATAGAAATGCCGATAGGCCGGATCGTTTCCGTCATAGGGAACACCCGCATAGGGACCGGTCTTGTCCGCGCCCTTGTTGACACGCCACCAGGTGAATGAAGCCCCGAGATGCTCGGAGATACCGAAGGGAAGGCCGTGCCTGTCGGCTTCCTTCTTCCAGTCCAGGAGGATATCCCGGTGTGGACCGACATTGACGCTGTTCATGGCATTGACCTGGGAATTGTAGGTGAAGAAATGGTCATGGTGGGAGGCCTGTGCGACAAAGTACTTGGCGCCCGCCTTCACATACTTGTCCATGAGAGAAGCAGGATCAAACTTCTCCGCTTTCCACAGATCGCAGATATCCTTGTAACCGAACTTGGAGGGATGGCCATAGTGGCGGATATGGTACTCATACTGCGGCGTTCCTTGAATATACATGTTGCGGGCATACCAGTCACCGAACATCGGGACAGACTGCGGACCCCAATGTGCCCAGATGCCAAACTTGCCATCCTTGATCCACTGCGGTTCCTCATACTGGTAGAGAGAGTCAAAGGTTGCTTCGAAGTGCTGCATAGCATTCCTTCCCTTCAGGTGTGTTGCGGATTTTACGGGTTTGGATGGGCGAGATTGTAGCACGCGCATACAGGGCTTGCAATTGCCCTTTATCTTCCCTTATGGCATTCTGTCGCCCGATTTTCACGCCGAAACACGTATGTGGTACATGCTTTCGTGTGATCCTGTCACAGTCGCTCTTGCCTTGATTTTATTGGGTTTTTAGATTTTTGTTCACGTTTGTGTTGCTGAAAGATTGGAAATATTTCCAATCTTTTAGATTTTCTTCTTGCGCCGATTTTTGATCCATGCTAGACTCCCACCATCAACTGAAAGGGGCGTGCAATCCATGGCAGCCAAGAAGACCGAAAAGTCCGAGAAACCCGTAGTCAGCCAGGCTTCTGCAAAGGAAGAGAAGCTCAAGGCACTTGAACATGCAATTTCCTCTATCGACAAGCAGTTTGGTGCCGGCACCGTCATGCGTCTTGGAGATGCTGCCGTGAACAAGAACATTGAGGTGGTCCCCACCGGTGTTCTGACCCTGGATGCCGCCCTTGGCGTCGGCGGTGTGCCGCGCGGACGTATCATCGAAATCTTCGGACCGGAATCCTCCGGTAAGACCACCGTTGCGCTGCATGTTGTCGCCCAGGCACAGAAAGCCGGCGGCTTCTGCGCCTTCGTGGATGCAGAGCACGCCCTGGATCCTGTCTATGCCGAAAAGCTTGGCGTCAACATTCAGGACCTCTATATCAGCCAGCCGGATACCGGCGAGCAGGCCCTGGAGGTCACCGAAGCCCTTGTCCGCTCCGGGGCCATCGACGTTGTGGTCGTGGACTCCGTCGCAGCCCTTGTTCCCAAGGCCGAAATTGAAGGTCTGATGGGCGACAGCTTTGTCGGTCTGCAGGCACGTCTCATGTCCCAGGCCCTGCGCAAGCTCACCGGTATCATCTCCAAGACCGGATGCTGCGCCATCTTCATCAACCAGCTGCGCGAGAAGGTCGGCGTGATGTACGGCAACCCCGAGACCACCACCGGCGGCCGAGCACTCAAGTTCTATTCCTCCGTACGTCTGGATGTCCGCCGCGGCGAGCTGCTCAAAAACGGCTCCGACGTCATCGGCGCACATACCAAGGTCAAGGTCGTGAAGAACAAGGTGGCCCCGCCCTTCCGCGTGGCCGAGTTCGATATGATTTTCGGCGAGGGTATCTCCAAGGAAGGCACGCTTCTTGACATCGCCGTGGAGCACGACATTATCCACAAAAGCGGTGCATGGTTCTCCTACAATGACCAGCGCATCGCCCAGGGACGCGACAACTGCCGCATTTATCTGCATGACCATCCGGAGGTATACGCCGAGGTCGATGCCAAGGTGCGCGCTTTCCTGTTCTCCGACGAGGGCAAGGATGCCGCAGCCAAGCTGGCTCCCGAGGGTGATATGCCCATCACCGAGGATAACGATGATGAGGGTGAGGACGATCTCCTCGACCTCATCGACGAGGAAGTGTAAGACGCAGGGGGCTGCCCATCGCGGCAGCCCTTTTCTGCATAGCTTGCTTTTGGAGGCCCTATGGAACAGTTTGCATTGCCGCACACCCGCCAGACACTCGCATCCACACTCTCAGCACCCCTTCCCGATGTCATTGCACGGCTCATTGCCGCAGGAGAAATCAGCGAGGCCATCGCCTCCATCGATCTGTTTCTCTCCGAAAACCTTCCCCTTATGCTCAGAAACCGTCTGCTTCTTGAGCGTGAGCGGCTGGAAACGCTGATGCGTGAGTATCCCTTTGATGCGCAAGGTGCCCTTGAAGAGATGCGGAGATATTACCCGGACACCTCCGAGGAGGACTTCAGAAAGCTGGAGCTTCGCGGGATGATTGATTTCCTGTTTCTCAACCATGAGAAACGCTACTTTGTGCGCTTTGCCCGGTCCCTTGCCAGGGACAACCGCTACCGCAGGGAACTGGAGCTAAGTATTGATCCCGCAAGTCCTGCATTAGATGAGATGGTGGGAAAAATCCGGGAGAAAGGCGCACTCGGGTACCGCATCACCCTGCAAAGCGACATCTCACCTGCCACGGAAGGTTTTACCCCCGGCCATTACCGCTTCTGGCTGCCCTTTCCCGTGCCCTATGCCCAGCAGTCGGAGATTGCACTGCTTGAGGGCTCTCCGGACCTGATTGCACCCGAAGACGCGCTCACCCGCACTGCCTATGCTGCGCGCTTCCTCACCGCGCCGGAGACGTTTTCCATCCGTTACAGTTATCTCTCCGTGATACGGTATGCCGATCCGCTCCATGCGCAGCCTCCGACCGCACCGCTCTATCCCACGGAACCGCCCGTGTGCGCGGCCGATCTTGCAGAGGATCATGTGCAGATCCGCTTTACCCCCTTTCTCCGCTCCCTCGCGCAAGAGATCGCAGGGGATGCGGTCACCCCGCTGGACAAGGCCTGGCGTGTCTACCGGTATGTCACCGAGCAGATCAGCTATGCCTTCGTGCGCGATTACCGTCTCCTCGACCATCTCGCCGAGTACTGTGCACGCAACCGCAGGGGAGACTGCGGACTGCAGGCACTGCTCTTCATTACTCTTTGCCGGATCCTGGGGGTTCCGGCCAGATGGCAGAGCGGACTGAGCTTCGATGACAGAGATCCCGGTTCCCACGACTGGGCGCAGTTCTATCTTGAGGGCTGGGGATGGCTGTTTGCGGACTGCTCCTATGGCGGCAGTGCCTTCCGCGCGGGCAACACGATACGCCACGCTTTCTTCTTCGGTAATCTCGATCCGCTTCGCATGGCAAGCACAAGGCAGTTTATGGCCGACTTCATCCCCGCCTCCCGGTCTGTGCGAAGAGACCCCTACGACAATCAGACGGGCGAAATGGAGTGCGAGGAGGACAGCAAGGCCGACTACCGCTGCATCCGTCACGTGAACCTCACCCAATTTGAGGAGGTGGAGGTATGAAGCATTACGGCCTCATTGGGGAACATCTGGGCCACAGTCTCTCCGTACCGATCCATGAGATCGTCTTTCGGGAACTCGGTATTCGCGCCGATTACAAGCTCATCGAGATCCCAAAGGAAGGCTTCTCCGAAACCTTTGCGGGCATCCTTCCACACTACGACGGACTGAATGTCACGATTCCCTATAAAAAGGACGTCATGCCCCATATGCATCAGCTGGATCCCCTGGCCACACAGGTCGGTGCAGTCAATACAATCGCTGTCTCCGATACGGTCACGGGATACAATACCGATGTCAAGGGCTTCGCTGTCATGCTGGAGACAGCCGGCATTCCCGTCGAGGGAAAGCCCTGCTATATCCTGGGTACCGGAGGTGCCTCTCTGGCGATCCATGTGGCTCTCCGTCAGCTCGGTGCCGCATCAGTCACCTTTGTTTCCAGGACGCCCCGTAACGGCATGCTCAGCTATGACGAACTCACCGACGTTTTTTCCGGAGTGCTCGTCAACTGTACCCCTGCCGGTATGTTCCCGCACAGCGATACCTGCCCCCTGACCGAAAAGCAGCTTGAGATCATGCTGCCCAGGGCGAGCGGTGTCGCGGACCTGATCTATAATCCCTCGGAAACCCTGCTGACCCGCGCTGCACATGAGGCAGGTATTCCCAGATGCACCGGGCTGACCATGCTCGTTGCCCAGGCCCTGGAGGCCGAGCGCATCTGGCAGGGCTATGATATGCCAAACCATCTCCTTCCCCTGATCCTCTCCGAGCTCCCGTCTTTCCTGTAATTCCTTTTTCCGGAGGTACACCATGAGCGAAACACAAAAGACCTATCTTCTCCTTAACGGACCCAACATCAACCTGACCGGTCTGAGAGAGACCGGTGTCTACGGAAGTCAGACCTATCAGGATCTGGTCAAGCTCGTACAGGATGAGGCACTAAGATTGGGCGTACAGATTCGTGTGGTCCAGTCCAATTCCGAGGGCGGACTCATCGACGCCATCCAGAAGGCCTACTTCGATGGCCTTAGCGGCATTATCTTTAACCCCGGCGGATACACCCATACCTCCGTCGCATTGCACGATGCCGTCGCCTCGGTTCCGATCCCGACCATCGAGGTCCATATGAGCAACGTCCATGCCCGCGAATCCTTCCGCCATGTCTCCATGACAGCCTCCGCATGCCGGGGACAGATTGTCGGCTTCGGCTTCTACGGCTATGTCATGGCGCTTCGCGCGCTCATCGAGGCATAAACGTTCCCAAAGCCCGAAAACGCCAGACCGCAAAGGGTCTGGCGTTTCCTTATGTCCATTTTCCTTATGTCCGCTCCAGCAGCTCCCGCGCCTCGCGCAGCGAGATCTGCTTTTCCTTAGCGATGCGCGCCGCATCGTCATATTCGATCTTGCACTTCTCCGTGCCGTACCCGTAGGAGCGCTTCGTCTGCACCGCGCCGTAGGGCGTCTCCAGGGTGCCGCTCTCCCTGGCAAGTACATACCTTGTCATGTCCGCGCGGCGAATTCCCAGGGTTGTGGTATAGCGGAGCATGAGGGCAGCCATCTCATCGGCCTGCTCCGGGGAGCAGATAACGGAGAGAAGGACTCCCGGTCGGTTCTTCTTCATCCCTATGGACTGTGTGAAGACATCCCGTGCCCCCGCCTGGAAGAGCATGTCCTCGGCAAAACCGATCTCTTCTCCGGTCATGTCATCAAGATTGCATTCCAGCTTCGTGATGACATCTCCAGACTCTCCCGTTTCTCCCAGGAAAGCGCGAAGCATATTCGCCCTGGGAAAATCCTTCTTGCCCAGTCCGTAACCGATCTTTTCCGTTGCCATGATCGGCATGGGGCCAAAGGACTTCACAAAATGGTGCAGCAGCGCGGCGCCTGTCGGTGTACAGAGCTCACCGCGGATATCCGTAGCATAGCTGGGGATATTCTTCAGCAGCAGTGCCGTCGCCGGTGCGGGCACCGGAAGGACACCGTGCATGCAGCGGACAAAGCCGCTTCCGGTATGCACAGGGGAGGCCACAATCTGATCGGCATGCAGCATATCCAGAATCAGGCACACGCCCACCACGTCCGCTACAGCGTCCATGGTACCCACCTCGTGGAAGTGGATCTCCGTCACCGGACGGCCATGGACTTCACTCTCCGCGGCGGCAATCAGTCCATAGACCGCCTTGGCGTTGTCCCGCACCTTCTCAGGAAGATCCAGATTCCCAATCAGGCTGGCAATATCCGCCATCGCGGTGTGATGATGGTGATGGTGCTCGTGGCCCTCTCCATCATGATCATGGTGATGATGGTGCTCATGACCTTCTTCATCATGGTCGTGGTGATGATGGTGTTCATGGCCCTCTTCATCATGGTCATGGTGATGATGGTGCTCATGACCCTCTTCATCATGGTCATGGTGATGATGGTGCTCATGACCCTCTTCATCATGGTCATGGTGATGATGGTGCTCATGACCCTCTTCATCATGGTCATGGTGATGATGGTGCTCGTGGCCTTCCTCATCATGGTCATGATGGTGGTGTTCATGGTCTCCTACATCCTCGGAGATTTCTTCTTCTCCCCGGATGCTGACGGACATGTGCGTGCCACAGATGCCGCACTTTTCAGACGCCTCAGGGGTGACCTGCACATCGAGGCAAAGGTCGTTCATCTTCTGCAGGAAGGCTGCCTTCTGCGTTTCGTCCAGCAGCTCATAGAGCGCGGCTGTCAGCATATCACCGGCAGCACCCATGTTGCATTCCAGATACAGTGTTTTCATATGAGGTTACCTTTCAAAATGGATTCCCTTCACGAAAATGTTTCACGTGAAACATTTCTGTGACACAAATGTAGGAGTTCGCGTTGTCCCTGGGGACAACCGCACTCACGCCTTTCCTCGGCGCTCCGCCTTCCTTCTGTCATGCCGCGCAAAGCACTTTTTCAGCCCTGCCGCAGAAGGCTTCTCAATCAGATAGGTGACAAGAATCGCACCCAGGAGGGATACCAGCACTACAAGCGCCGTATACTTCACCTGCCAGGGTCTGTCGCTCTCCTGATTGGGATAGGCATATTCGGAATAGGGGACGCCCAGCCTGCGCAGATGCACGGCGATATTCTGGTGCAGAAGATAGAAGTTCATGGAAATGCCCGACAGAAAATGCATTACGGGATTTCCGAACAGGAACCGCAGGGGACGCAGGGAAAAGGGCAGGGACATCATAATACCCGCCAAGGTGAGAACAAGCACCGGGCGGCGGATCATCTGTCCGCTCTGAATGGCAGGATAGCCCGCACTTCCGGCTTGCTTTCTGAGAACCTGCAGGAAAAGCCAGAAGGAGAGAAAGAACAAAGCTGTCGCTGCCACTTGGGTAATGCGCTGTACCTTCCGATCCTTCTTCTCCAGCCAGTCGGAGAAGAAGGTATACCCGAAGGCACAGGCCATGCCCAGCGCATAGACATCCTGGAAGGACAGCGGCTGGTTGACCACCATGGAAAATTCCTCCATGGAAAATACACACCAGCCTCTGAAGTAAGCTGACACCGCACAAAGCCCGAACATCACTGCGAGAGGCTTTTTTCTTGCCCACCTCCCCAGAAGCGGTACCAGAAGATACAGTTGCATCTCCACCGCGATCGTCCAGGCCGATCCTCCCAGCTGCGAGCCGAGATAGGTCCGCCTGTCCCAGGTAAAGATACACAGCACATGCATCACGATGTCATACACAAGGCTTCCCACATCGGAGTACTGATGATACGGAAGCACAACCGCAAAGAGCATGAGAAAGACCGTGAACAGGTAGCTCGGCATGATGCGCATAACTCTGCGGCGGTAAAACTCCTTGGCACTGGGAGAGGGCAAGTTGTCCCTGGATGCGCGCGCATAGGGGAGAAAAAGAAGAAAACCACTCAGAAGGATGGTCCCGTCCACCGCCATATATCCGGCCCGGACCAGATAATCCAGGGAGTAGGAACCGATATAGGGCGTAAGCCAGCTCTGCTGCCAGAAGTGAAACCAGGCCACGATACCCACCATGAGTACCCGGAAGCCATCCAGTTCAGGGATACGCCGTTTCTCCATCTCTTCCCTCCTTTAGCCGTTGTACGGAAACAGGTTCGTCAGGCCCCTTTGCGCTTCTTTACGCCTGTGCAATGCTCAGCGCCTCGGAGATGATCTGCGTATGACATGCATTTTGCGCCGCCGCATCAAGGACCTTCCTGTCGTTTGCATCCGCAATCACGGACAGCCACAGCTGCAGCTCGTCCGGTTTCCCGTCCTCCGCTTCTCCGTTCCTTCCGGCCTTGAACTGTTCCAGACACTTGTCCAGCTGCACATAGATTATGTTGGGGTCCATCCACACGGTCAAGCCTGTGTCTGAGGTTTTTGCGGCCGTGCGATGAATGTACCGTTCGCTCTCTTTGTCAAACTCCTGAAAGCCTTTCGTGCTCTCAGCCATAAGTACGATCACCATCGTCTCATTCGGATAGGAAGGCTTGGGAGCACACTGAAAGAGAAGCATGGGCATTGTAAGCATCTCCTCCTTCGCGAGGATGCTGCTCAGCAGGAACTGTTTCTTTCTCATTTCCCAATAGACATTGGTATTCTCAAGCCAGGTAGGCAGATCGGACACCATGCTTAAGCCCGCAAGCACATCCAGGGAATCATCCTGGGCAATGTGCCGAAAGAGATAATTCACCCTGTCCGTGTGTTCCTTGGGGTCAAAAATGCGCTTTGCGATGTCTGCCTTGTACAGCGGCGGGATTGTCCTGCCACCTACCAACGCCTGTAAACTCTGCTCGTCCGGTGTTCCCGACCTATCTTTGGAGCCACTTACGCTTCAAGTGCTTCCTTGAGTCTTTTCACGCCCTCGGCGATATAGCGCCTCGGACATCCGATATTGATGCGAAGGAAGCCATCACCGAGCGTCTCCGAGAAGAAGGTGCCACCGGTAAAGGCTACACCGGCCTTCTCACAGCGCACCATCATCTCCTGCGTGGTGAAACCGTAGGCGCGAAGGTCCAGCCATCCCAGATAGGTGGCTTCCATGGGGGAGAGAACCGCGCGGGGAAGGTTCTCCGCAACCACCCGCTCCAACTCCCGTACGTTCCCGACCAGGTAGGTCAGGAGACCATCCAGCCATGCATCCCCTTCATTGTAGGCTGCACGGGTTGCCGCCAGGGCAAAAATATTGCCGGAGATGACTCCGTTTGCATCCAGCGTCTTTCTGAGCTTTTCCCTTGCCCCCTCGTCCGGGCACAGGAACGATGACTGCTGAAGGCCTGCGAGGTTGAAGGTCTTGCTCGCCGCACACAAAGACAGGACGTTTTTGTGCGTGAGCGACAGGATCGGGGTGAACGTATGCGGCGCATACACAAAGTCCGCATGAATCTCATCGCTCACAAGGAAGACGTGATATCTCTCCAGCACCGCGAGCAGCGCTTCCAGCTCTTCCTTCGTCCAGCAGCGCCCCACCGGATTGTGGGGCGAGCACAGCAGCATGAGCTTGGCGCCCTTTTTGCACGCCTCCTCCACGGCGGCAAGGTCCATTTGGTAGTGTCCCTTGTCATCCCGCACAAGCGGCGCATCCATTCTCTTCCGCCCGGTCACATCAATGGCCTCACCGAAGGGACCATACACCGGGGACTGCAGAATGACACCGTCCCCGGGCTGGGTGAAGGCAGTGATGGCAATCTTCATTCCCGTGACCACGCAGGGGATCATGACCATCCATTCCGCATCCGGCCGCATGCCGTGCCTGCGCTCCCAAAAGCCTGCGAGCGCTTCGTTATCCTTCGCCGTAACCTCTGTATAACCGTAGGTCGCATGCTCTGCACGCCGGCGCAGCGCCTCCGTCACCGCGGGCGGGCTCTTGAAATCCATATCCGCCACCCACATGGGCAGCACATCTTTCCCGTGTTCTCTTCTGCAGGTATCCCATTTGATACAGTCGCTGCCCTCGCGGTCCAGGCCGGCATCAAAAAAGGCACTGTCAAACATGTTCCTCTTCCCCTTCATCCGTCTTAGGTTCCCTTGCCTCAAGCACCCAGAACCCGCCCGAACGGTCCAGCTTTTCCACGCTGGCAAAGCGCCCGGAGAGATACCGGATGCAGCTCTCGGCTCCCTGTTGCTTGCGAATGACAAGAAACAGGCTTCCGCCGGGACGAAGCGACCCGGAGGCATCCCCCAGCATCTCATAGACCTTCTGCTTGCCCGCGCGAATCGGCGGATTGGTCACAATGCTGTCGAACAGGCGTCCGGCAACCGCCTTCAGGCCGTCACTTTCCAGACAGGTGACGGCGACACCGTTGGCACCGGCATTGTTACGGCAAAGCTCCAGTGCTCTGAGATTCACATCCACCATGGTGACATGGGCTTCGGGATTGGCCTTCCCTATGGCAATCCCCAGTGCGCCCCAGCCGCAGCCAAGGTCCAGCACATCGCCCTTGAGCTCGGGAAGCGCCTCCAGAAGCAGCTTCGAGCCCTGGTCCAGTTCACCCCGTGAGAACACGCCGCTGTCCGTCACAAACTTCAGCGCATGTCCCCTGTAGGTAAAGCTGCAGGGAACCGGCTTCGACTCACTCGACGGCTCCCTGGTATAGTACATTTCACCTGCGTTTTTCATTCATGCTCCATTCCCGCATGCTGATACAGCGCCCGTATCTCCTCATCTTCCAGCTCCCGCCATGCACCGCGCGCGAGCGCCATGTCCAGAGTGAGGGGACCGAACGCGATGCGGTCCAGTTTCACAACGGTCTTTCCTACCTTCTCAAACATCCGCCTGACCTGATGGAATTTTCCCTCGTGTACGGTTACCGTGGCCGTATGGGTGTCCTCAATGACCAGCCCCGCCGGCGCTGCGACAAAGTCGCCCAGATCCATGCCTGCGCTGAACACTTCGACATCCGCCGGAGAAAGCGGAAGGTCCGTCACCGCGCGGTACACCTTGTCGACATGGCGCGCAGGCGAAAGCAGTCTGTGGCTCAGCTCGCCGTCGGTCGTAAACAGGAGAAGGCCTGTCGTATCCCGGTCAAGCCGTCCCACCGGCATACACGAAAGCGAAGCGTGCACAGGCTCCAGAAGATCCATGACCGTCCGCTGCTTTTTGTCCCGCGCCGCAGTCAGCACACCCTCCGGTTTGTTGAGCATGATGTGCCGCTCTCTGCGCGCATCCAGCACTTTCCCGTCCACACACAGTACGTCCGTATCCTCGGTATGCATACCGGAATCACGCACAGACACGCCGTTGACCTGCACGCGTCCGCGCCGCACGATCTCCTGGACCTCCTTGCGCGTGCCAAGCGCAAGCTCCGAGAGCCGTCTATCCAATCTCATGCTTTCGCCTCGCCGGAGGTACGCTCCTCCTGAAGGCCTCCGACATAGGCCGCAGAGATCAGGCTCTTGAGAGGAAGCAAGGGAAGCAGCAGCAGGACAAAAGCGCCCAGGATAATATACAGTCCGCTGTCGGGACGCGGAATCGAAAGTCCGTTTCCGGTCAGCTGATTGACCGCCTCCAGCAGCTTTTTGAGATAGTCCGCGCCTGCCCAGGCAGAAACGGCAACAAAGGGAACGAGCGTGAGAAGCGAGCGCAGCCAGGCCAGGATAATCCCGCCCCGGTGTCCCTTCACCAGTCCCTTATCCCCGCACGCTCTTGCGTGCCGCGTACCGGAATGGAACGCGAGTCCGACACAGAAGGGAAGAAGGGTACAAAGATAGAGAAGGAAGGCATATGCCGCACCGCGCACCATATCCCCGCCGCCAAGCTCCGTGACCGCAAGGATCACGGAGAAAACGTCAGTCTGTCCGACCACGGTTTCACCGAAGATAATCCGGTACAGCCAGGCCGTGACCCCAAGAAACGGGGCAGCCCAGAGGATCAGGAGAAGAGCCTGCACAAGTCCGCGACCGACTGCTTTCCAGTACCCATGAGGGGCAAGAAGATCCCGAGAAAACAGGTTTCCGCCATGAAGTGCGCTCTGCATGCAAGCCGCAGCCTTCTCCCGCACAAACGGTACGATGAGCAGGAACAGGGGAATACTGAGCAGGGAGAGCAGCTTCAGGTTGTCCGTCAAAAGAAAGAGAAAAGGCGTCAGGACAATCAGGCGCACAATGATCTCCAGAAGGAGAAAATCGAACACCTCGCCCTTTTTTTCTTTATAGATACTCCGCGCCTTCGACGCGGCCTGTGATACCTTCATGATGGTCCTCCTTTACACTTCAGGGGAAAGAGCGCTGAGCTTTTTGCGCGCCACAAACAGATAGCATGCCAGATGGATGGCAAAGGTCAGGCCCCAGGAAACCGGATAGGAGATATACAGTACCTGCAGGGTATGGTACTGGGGCATAGCGAAGATGGTCATGATCCAGATAATCCTGAAAAGGCAGGCGCCTGTCAGGGAAACGATCATAGGGAGAATCGAATAGCCTATGCCACGCATCTGGCCCACCATGACATCCATCAGACCGCACAGGAAATAGGTCGGCAGAATGATATGCATACGCAGCACGCCGTAATCAATGACCGCCGGATCGCTGTTGTAGATCGAGAGCAGGAAACGGTCAAAGGTGAGGAAGAATAAGCCGAGGGCAAGACCGATGACGGCGACTGTGCCAAGGCAGTTGATCAGCGTCTTCTTCACCCGCTCCGGCTTTCTTGCACCGAAGTTCTGGCTGGCAAAGGTCAGGTCTGCCTGGTAAATGCTGTTCATGGCCGTGTAGACAAAGCCTTCCAGGTTACTTGCGGCCGCGTTGCCAGCCATAGCCGTGGACTGAAAGGAATTGACCGCGGACTGAATCATCACGTTGGAGATGGAGAAGAGGCTTCCCTGCAGTCCTGCCGGAAGGCCGACCCGGATGATGCCGAGCAGCGCATCCTTTCGCACACACAGCTTCTTCAGGTTCAGATGAATGACGGTGTGCGAACGCATGAGACAGAGAATGACAAGCACCATGGAGATCGCCTGGGAAACCACCGTGGCGATGGCAACGCCCGCAACATCCATATGAAAGACGATAACCAGAAGAAGGTTCAGCGCCACATTGGCTGCTCCCGATATGGTCAGATAGTAGAGCGGGCGCTTAGTATCACCGATGGCGCGCAGGATACCTGCACCGAAATTGTAAAGGAGATTAAAGGGCATGCCCAGGAAATAGATGCGCACATAGAGCGTAGCCAGGTCAATCACATCGTCCGGGCTGTCCATGAGCCGGAGAATCGGTTTGGCCATGAAAAAGCCGAACAGGCCGACGATAAATCCGGAGATCAGGGCGACGGTGATGGAGGTATGCACCACATCCTGGACTGCTTTTGCGTCCCCCGCACCGAAATATCGTGCCACCATCACACTCGCGCCTACACTGAGCCCCATGAAGATATTCACGATGAGGTTGATGAGCGAACCGGTCGAGCCCACTGCGGCAAGACTTGTCGCACCGGCAAACTGTCCCACGACCACCACATCCGCGGCGTTATAGAGCAGCTGCAGTATACCGGTGAGGATCAGCGGACCGGAAAAGATCAGAATCTCCGGCAGCAGCGCGCCCTGTGTCATATCCATCTCATATTTCTTGCGCCGCACTGTACCTGTCTTCTGCTGCCTGGATAAGAACTTCGGAAAATGCATATTCAACCTCTGTCATTCCACAAATTTCTGTGTGAGCTCAATGGAGGAAATCGTTGGATTGTTAAAGAGGCGGAAGGGCTGATACGGATAAGCCCCGCTCGTCCCAAGCCCCGGGGAAATATACTGGGGAATCCGCCCGATATATCCCTTGCCGGTAATCAGGCTGTCGTCCGGGAACCACCCAAGAGCCGGGACATAGATCGCACCCACGCCCGGGAGCCGCCATTGCCCACCGCAGTAATGTCCGCACAATATCAGTGACGCCTGTCTTAGGGCAAACACGTCCGTGCGGCTGCTCCAGCTCACCACTGTCTGGGAGATTGCCTCGCTCAGAGGCTCATGGCTCACCGCAACCTGGATATCCGTCGCCTGCATACTGCGAATGGTCTCTCGGATGCGTGCGACCCTTGCAATCTGGTATTCGGCCACGCGTTTCTGCGCGACCTGATCTGCGGTAAGGGAAGAGGGGAGTCGCTCAAGCACACCCTGATAGGTGCGCTCAATGCTCTCCAGGCTCACCGTATAGAGCTCCTCTGGGATAAACCAGATGCGTGCTGCATCGTTTCGCCCACGCGTCATGAGATAGGGTTCATCCAGAATCGTCACGCCCGCACGGATGATCTCCTCGGCCCAGTCCGCATAGACAGAGAGTGAGGAGTGCGCATAGGGGGTCAGGTAATCCGGATCCTCGTCACCCGGAATCAGAAGCTTGGGAATATCCGCGGGGAGCGCGCGGATCACCTCCAAAAGGCCCGCTGTCTCCCCATTCTTTCCCAGCATATCCCCTGTCATCACCACGCAGGAGTAGCTGCGCGATCCCAGGGCCTTTTTGATCGATGCGCCAAGGCCCTCTCTGCCATGCAGATCGCTCAGATGCAGTATGGAAAAGTTCTCCAGGTCAGATGGAAGATTCGCCACTGTCACAGGCACACGCTCATAGCGCAGGTTATAGTTAAAGATGACATTGGCAAGAAAGCCCACGAGAAGGATTGTCAGTACAATCAGAAGGAATTTCCGGAATATGTGGTGCGGCTTTCGGTTATACTCCGTCGCAAAGATGTATTTCTCGCGCCTTCCCAAATCGTCTGACCTCCCTCCGCAGACTGGTTTCTGCTTGAAGTTTCGTAAAACCCATTATAGGAACTCCGTTTTTTCATTGCAAGCTATCCAAACCGTTCCCCTGCGTTATTCTGCGGCCTTTCTGCGTTTCACGAGGAAACAAATCTCTGACAACCGTTCTGAATACATCATACATGTGGCAACTCTGCGATAACGGTGTGCTCATGAGCTTTCATCGTTCGACACTTTTTTACCCCGCACACGCTTGGCATGGAATCCGAATATTGCGGGTGTGCGGGATTTGATATATCATCACAACGAAAAACCCCGGCCACACAGTCTCTCCAGATATTGGAATTGGGCTTGGGATGGCTATGTTTTGCAAACGGAGAAAGACAGTCAATGAATATATCCAAACTATTTGGCGGGCATCATAATGAGGCTCACCCGATATCCTCCAATCGTCATAAGAAAATCCGTTACGTCCATCAGGCACTGGAGATGCGTCTTGGGAAAAATATGGCGGATCAAGTCATGAAAGCTTCAGATGTGAAATATCTGGATCTTCAGAATGCGTACATCCATCTCCCTCCCGCAGTAAAGCAGCATACCGATCTGATCTTCATGAATGCAGCCATGTACCTTTGCATCTGTGATCACCTTCCTAAAGAAGATGCCTATCAGATCATGGAGGATGCCACAGTAAAGTATTCCCAGCCGATCGGAAATCTTCTGGATAAGGCAACAAGGCTTCCCGGAACACCGAAACTGTTTATGCGGATTTTCCAAAAGCTGCTGGAAACTTCCTTCAATACAGAAGCTGGCTTTGTCTCGAAATACCATGAAAAGACCGCCTCTGCCATCAGTGTGGATATCACATCCTGTCCATATCAGAAGTATTTCACGCTCGCAGGATGCCCAGAGCTGTGCAAAATCGCCTGTCTCTCGGACGACGCCTGTTATGGCCATATGAAGCGCGTTGAATTCAAACGGTCGCAGACCTTAGGCCGAGGCGGCACATGCTGTGATTTTCGCTTCCGTGTGAAGTGACATTTGGCAGGCAGATGCGGTCGCGCGCTATGGTACCGTGTGTACTCTGGATGCGCTGCTGCATAAGGGATCTCTTCTCCTTCTTCCTACTTGACACAACCAAACCCGTAAGCAGTCGGAAATCATTGTGGCGCATGTCCGTTGTGCCTGTTTTTCGCTTGACAATTCCCTGCGGGGTGCTATACTCCCTTTCGCACAGTGAAAGGGAACGCTTTGCGCAGAGCCTTTTAGAGAGTCGCGGGATGGTGCAACGCGACAGGCAAGCGTCTGGCTGCTCGCCCCGGAGTGTACCGGTTATCCGGCGGTGATACCCGTTATCGTATGAATAAGTGGCCCGCGAATGCGGGCAAGCAGAGTGGTACCGCGAAAGTTCCGTTTCGTCTTTGCAATAGCATGGACGGAACGTTTTTTCTTACCCGGTTCTAGCGCAGAAAGATGGAGGAGTTAAACATGAAAGTCACGCCTTATGATCCATCGGTCATCGAGCCCAAATGGCAGGAAATCTGGGATGCCACGCACGCCTTTGAGGCCTCAAATGATCATTCCCGCCCCAAGTTCTATGGCCTCATCGAATTCCCCTATCCGTCCGGTCAGGGTCTGCATGTCGGCCATCCCCGCTCCAATACGGCCATGGATATCATTGCCAGAAAGCGCCGCATGGAGGGCTACAATGTGCTCTTCCCCATCGGCTGGGATGCTTTCGGCCTGCCCACCGAGAACTATGCTATCAAGAATAAGGTGCATCCGGCAGCCGTCACCAAGCAAAATATCGATCACTTCCGCTCTCAGCTGAAGATGATCGGCTTCTCCTTTGACTACAGCCGTGAGGTGGACACCACCGATCCCGCCTATGTGAAGTGGACGCAGTGGATCTTCCTTCAGCTGTTCAAGAAGGGCCTGGCCTACAAGGCAGAGATGCCCATCAACTGGTGTCCCTCCTGCAAGTGCGGCCTGGCCAATGAAGAGGTTGTCGGCGGCAACTGCGAGCGCTGCGGTACACCTGTTATCCGCCGCGTGAAGACGCAGTGGATGCTGCGCATTACCGCCTATGCCCAGAAGCTGCTCGATGGTCTGGATACGGTGGACTTCATCGACCGTGTCAAGGTGCAGCAGCGCAACTGGATCGGACGTTCCACCGGCGCCGAGGTCGATTTTGCCCTCACCGCTCCCGGGGAGTCCGTGCGCATCTATACCACCCGCCCCGATACTCTCTACGGCGCAACCTATATGGTGCTCTCCCCCGAGCATCCGCTCATCGACAAGCTGCGCGACCAGATCGTCAATTTCGACGAGTGCATGCGCTATCGCGAGGAAGCTGCCCGCAAGAGCGATTTTGAGCGCGCCGAGCTTGCCAAGGACAAGACCGGTGTCATGATCCAGGGCGTAAAGGCCATCAACCCCGTCAACGGTCGCGAGATCCCGATCTGGCTGAGCGACTATGTCCTCATGAGCTACGGCACCGGCGCCATCATGGCCGTTCCTGCCCACGATACCCGCGACTGGGAGTTCGCCAAGAAGTTTGACATGCCCATCATTGAAGTGGTAGCCGGCGGCGACGTGGAGAAGGAAGCCTACACCGATATTCAGGACGGCGTCCTGGTCAACAGCGATTTCCTCAACGGCATGAAGGTTGCCGATGCCAAGAAGGCCATCATCGAAAAGCTCACCGAGATGGGCGTGGGCCATGAAAAGGTCAACTTTAAGCTCCGCGACTGGGTCTTCTCCCGTCAGCGCTACTGGGGTGAACCCATCCCGATCATCCACTGCGAGAAGTGCGGCATGGTGCCCGTTCCCGAGTCTGAGCTCCCCGTTGTCCTGCCCAATGTGGACAACTATGAGCCCACCGATTCCGGCGAGTCACCCCTGTCCACCATGACCGAATGGGTCAACGTCAAGTGCCCCTGCTGCGGTGGCGACGCGAAGCGCGAAACCGATACCATGCCCCAGTGGGCCGGTTCCTCCTGGTACTTCCTGCGCTACACCGATCCGCACAATGACCAGGCCTTCGCCTCGAAGGAAGCCCTGGACTACTGGATGCCGGTCGACTGGTACAACGGCGGTATGGAGCATACCACCCTGCATCTGCTCTACTCCCGTTTCTGGCATCTCTTCCTGCACGACATCGGTGTCGTCTCCGCACCCGAACCCTACCAGAAGCGCACAAGCCATGGCATGATCCTGGGCGAGAACGGCGAAAAGATGTCCAAATCCCGCGGCAATGTCATCAATCCCGATGACGTCATCCGTGATATCGGTGCCGACGCCTTCCGTCTCTATGAGATGTTCATGGGCGCCTTCGATCAGGCGATTCCGTGGTCCACCAACGGCGCCAAGGGCTGCCGCAAGTTCCTGGACCGCGTGTGGAGACTCCAGGAGATCGTCACCGATGAGGAAGGCTTCTCCAAGGAGCTCAATGGTCTGATGAACGAGACCATCAAGAAAGTTTCCGAAGACTACGAGAAGATGAAGTACAACACGGCCATCGCCGCCATGATGTCCCTGGTCAACGAAATGTACGCCAAAGGCTCCGTCACCAAGGGCGAACTGGAAGCCCTTCTCCTCATCCTCTCTCCGGTCGCACCCCATATCTGCGAGGAGATCTGGCAGAACCTCGGTCACAGCGAGGCCATCCATCATCAGAAGTGGCCCGTGTGGGATGAGGAAGCGCTCAAGAAGCAGGAGGTCGAGATCGCCATTCAGATCAACGGCAAGGTCAAGGGCCGTATCATGATCCCCGCCGATCTCACCCGTGAGAGCGCCGAGAAGGAACTCCCCGACCACGCGGATGTGGTACGGCTGGTGGACGGAAGACAGATCGTCAAGATCGTCTTTGTGCCCGGACGTCTCCTGAATGTCGTGTGCAAGTAACCCAAAGAAACCATCATGACGCGCTCATGATGGTTTCTTCCCTGTTGCCGTTTTGCACGCAGAATATGCGATGTACAATGTGCAATGAAATGCAGGACCTGTTCGTTTCATTCGTGCCGGACGGCAAAACCGTCCCGGGAAAGGAAGTGAGGGCATGCGAAAACATTCCCTTATGATACCGTTGCTTTCACTTTGTCTGCTGCTCCTTGGTTTTCGCCCCGCACTTGCGGCGGATGTATGCAAGGTCACGCCAGATACCGTCTCCTTCGTGGAGACGGACAAGAGCTATATCCGCGTCTCCTGCGATGTCCAGGCGGATGCGGATGTCCAGGTGACCGTTCTTCTCGGCGACCAGACCGTCTATCAGCGCAACTATGCCAAGTGTGCGGAGAAATTCCAGAGTGAGGATATCTATCTGCGCCTGGACGGCACGCAGACAATCTACACGGTGTGCGTAGATTTTGCGGACACCTCCTATGAGACTCAGGTCGTGCGCAAGGTATCAAGGCTCACCGGCAATACCGCCTGCGCAACCGGTATTTCTCTCAAAACTATAACCGGCCAGAAATCCTGGCTCTCCTGCACAGTGCTGGATCTCAAGGCGCTGGAGAAGGAGGATGAAACCTATCCGGTGCATGCAAGCAATGCCTATACCCTGGGCGACATCACCTTCTCTCTGTCAAAGGGCCGTCTTACGGCGACCTATACGCCCCCGGAGGACAGTGATGTCACGGTAGCCTCCTCTCAGGTGGACATTGCTTTTACGCCGCTTGAAGCCAGGACACTAGGGACCAAGCGCTTCCGCGGAGAGCATACCTCCCTGGATACGCCCGTCTCTGTCGGGGACGCAGCCTATGCCTGCGTTCTTGTCCAGCTCAAGGTTTCCTACACCCCCTCCGATCTTCCCGCAAGCCCCAAGGTTTCCCTGGAGGGGCAAAGCGACCGGTGGGAGGAGATGCAGCAGTCCGCACCCGACGGCAGCAACGGTTGAACACTTTGCTGTCTTTTGGACCCGATTTCCTGTACAGGTTGCCCAAAACATACTAAACTGTATGTTTTTCGACGTAAATTGCATTGACATTGTCAAATCTGGTCGGTATACTCGTCATATCCATCTATGTTAGATGGCTGTTGGAATTTTGGAGGAGGGAACAGGGATGGAGTCTTACCTTTTTCAGGGCATGGAAGCTGCCCCGGATACCCTTATCGTCGAAGGCTGGCACAAGCCCGGCAGTCTGACCGTGGCGAGCGGTGCCTGGATTTCTTCGGCCGGAAGTGCTGTTCTGGAGTCTGGAACACATACGCTTCTGCCGCATGAGCAATATGTCTGGGTCTGCCTGGAGAGTGGCAGTGCGGACCTGAAATGGAATCATACCGAACTGAACCTCGTGGAGAATGATACCTTCATTCTGCCTGCCGGACCCACACCCGCCACATTGCATGTGGACAGCCAGGCCGTGTGCCTGTGGATGGCGCTGGAGGGACCGCTCTCCGCTACCGTTGTGCGCAAGATGGGTGCGCTTTTGCACGTGCCGCTCAAGCAGAAGGCACTGCCCAGCCAGACCTATCTCGCCAAGCAGATCGTGCAGGTCGTCGTACGCCATTCCGGCACCGCCAATGCCACCTATCAGCTGCAGCATCTCATGTACGGAATGCTGGCAAGCCAGTGGGGACAGCCCGTCGCCATGGATGCCATGCTCTCCCATGAGATCGCAAAGGTGGTTGACACCCTGCGTGCCGGCAAGTACAAGGATAACTTTTCACTCCAGGAGATGGCGGATATCTCCCGCGTCCCCATGGAAACCTTCCGCAAGCGCTTTGTCAGCGAGGTCGGCATGCCGCCGCTGAGCTATGTGCTGCACTGCAAGATGGAGCGTGCCAAGGAGCTGCTGCGCGACCAGAACTACTCTGTGCGCGAGGCCGGTGCCGAGGTCGGCATGAAGGATCCCTATCATTTCTCCAAGCAGTTCAAGAACATCGTCGGCATCAGCCCGTCTGCCTTCGTTAAGCAGGCTGCCGATCCCAATCTCCCGCGTGTTCCCCGTAAACGCGAAAAGCGCGTTCCCAAGACAGAGGAACCCACAACCTGACCTTATGCCTGCCTTCGGGCAGGCTCTTTTGATCGCAAAAAAAGAGGCCGCTGCGGGCGAAAAGCCAGCTTCGGCCATGTGCTGCAGCTCCGGTCACCTTTCATCCGCCATGCGGATGTGAAAGGCAAGGCCACTGCAGATCACGATTTCCTGTATGTACGGCGAACATTATCGCCGGACACAAGGATATTATACGACAAATTCCGTACGTTGCAACACCTATGCCATAAAATCGTACGCTTCTTCCTGTCACTTTTTCATCGAAAAACGGGCATTTTGGACAAAAATCGAAACCAAAGGGAAAAACCATGCTGTATCAAATTTCTTTCTTTGATCCCGCCGCCATCGCACGCTCCGGTCAATGCTTCCGCATGCAGGAGGAGCAAGACGGCAGCTTCTCCGTCTTCTCTGCGTCCCGTCATCTCACGCTGCGTCCGCTTGGCGAGAACCGCTATGATTTTCTCCCGGACGAAGGGGAAGATTTCCTGCCTTACTGGGAGCATTACTTTGATCTTTCCTGCGACTATGAGGCGATGAACCGGGAGATCCCAGAGGGAGATGGTTTTCTTCGGCTGTGCGCTGACCACAGTCACGGACTGCGCATTCTCCGCCAGGATCCGTTTGAGACCCTGATCTCCTTCATCATTTCCCAGCGCAAGTCCATTCCCGCCATACGGCAGTGCATCGAGAAGCTCTGCTGTGCCTTTGGGCAGAAGACCGCATCGGGCTATGCTTTCCCGACGGCAGAGGCGATCGCACAGGCTTCCCTGGAGCAGCTCGGCGCGTGCTCTCTGGGCTACCGCGCCGCCTATGTGCGCGACAGTGCGCGCATGGTTCTCCACGCTGGCCTCCCTGGCGCTGACACCTCGCTTTCGGATGCCTCGCTCAAAGACCTTCTCCTCACATTTCCCGGGGTTGGGATCAAGGTTGCCGGATGCGTGATGCTCTTTGGCTATCACCGCCTCGCTTCAGCGCCCGTGGATGTGTGGATTCAGCGCATCATAGACAGAAAATACGACGGTGTCAGCCCGTTTGAAGCCTACGGAGAATATGCGGGGCTCTACCAGCAGTACATGTTCCTTCACGCAAAGGAATTCCTGTCTTAAGCGTCACACAGAAGTACCGACACACCGACATCATAGGCCACAATGCTGTGGCCGTGCATTTCCGTTGCCTCGCCCTGGACCTTTCCGTCAAGGACATCCTGTGCCCCCTTGCGAAGGAGCGCAACCGTCTCCTTGCCAACCGGAAGCTTCCCGTGGGAGGGCCAGATCTCATCGAAGGCATCAAAATGCTTTTCCAGTGCGCCCAGGCTCACGATGTAATCGCGCATGTTGCGCTGGGGGCCGAACATGAAGATGCGTCCGTTTTCCTGAATGGGGTCACCCGAAATCAGCACTCTGTGCTTTGTGTCCACCACCGCAATACTGCCCGGCGTGTGCCCCGGGAGATGAATGATCTCAAGCACTCTCTCCCCGAGATCCAGCCTGTCCCCTTCATTGATCGGAATGAGTCTGCCCTCGCGTCCGCCCCTGCGGTAGTTTTCCTCCTCGCTGGGATGCATGTAAAAGGCTTCGAACTGTGCATTGCTTCCCACATGGTCCATGTCCGCATGCGTGTTAAGCAGTTCCAGTGGAAGATCCGTCTTCTCCTTAGCCAGATCCCTTGCATTGTGCACCATCATGCCGGAATCGATGAGAAGTGCCTTCTTTGTGCCGATGAGGAGGAAAAAGCGCACTCCATTATCCTCCGCGATCCAGGTGTCTTCAAAGTATTGATGCCACTCCATCCGTCTTTCCTCCTTTTTCAGATGAGTATACCCTCCAGATGATCCATCTCATGCTGAATAATCTGTGCCGTTAATCCAGTGAAGGAATTGGTGTGCTCTACCATGTGCAGATCCTGCCAGACCACCGTGATCTTCACAAAGCGCTTGGCCTTTCGTGTTCCTTGCAGACAAAGGCATCCCTCGTCCACCATATACGGCCCGGAGCATTGAATGATACGCGGGTTGTACATGACGTTCTCTCCACCTTCGCTCGTGTATACAATGATACGCTTGTGACACCCAATCATGTTTGCTGCCATGCCTACACATATATCCGGCTGTGCATGAAACGTATCAAGAAGATCCCGACTAATCTCGGCGTCATCGGGATGTTTACTGTTCGCGGGAGTGGACTTCATCGAAAGCAGGATCGGATCCTTCACGATCTCTCTTACCATATATTTCTACCTTCCTTGTTTTGAAATATCAATAAAACCGTGAGGCCACGCCCCACGGTTTTGATCTCTTTACATTCTCTCCGGGGCTTCGATGCCGATCAGATACAGTCCTGTCCTAATGACATCGCGCGTAGCCCGCGTCAGGTCCACACGCGAAGCTGTACCCGCGCTGTCCTCATCCAGAATCCTGTGCTCATAATAGAAACGGTTGTAGGCCTGCGCGATATCGGTCACCGCGCGGGTAATCATGAAGGGCTCATACTTCTCCGCAGCCTCCTTCACCACGTCCGGGAAGCGGGAGATGAGCAGCAGCAAGGCCTGTGCCTCGTCGTTGTCCAGTGCCGCAGGATCTCTTGCGGGAAGGTCCAGGCCTTCCGCTTTGCGCAAAAGCGAGCAGCACCGTGCATGGGTGTACTGGACATAGGGGCCCGATTCGCCCTCGAAATTCAGCGCGCGATCCCATCTGAAGTCGATGTCCTTGATGCGGCTGTTGCTCAGATCCGTATAGATGACCGCACCGATACCGACCTGGCGCGCAACCTCTTCCTTGTTCTCCAGGTTCGGGCTCTTCTCCTCAATCACCTGCAGTGCCTTCTCCTGGGCCTGGTCCAGCAGGTCCTCGAGATAGACGACCTTTCCCTTGCGGGTGGAGAGCGACTCTCCCTCAAAGGAGATCATGCCGAATGCCACATGCACGCAGTCCTTCGCCCACGCGTAGCCCATCTTCTCCAGCACCCTGAAGATCTGCCGGAAATGCAGGTCCTGCTGGTAGGCAACCACATACAGACACTTGGCAAAATCGTAGGTATCATGCCGGTAGATGGCAGCGGCAAGATCGCGGGTGGCATACAGTGTCGTGCCGTCCTTTTTGAGGATCAGGCAGGGCGGCATCTTGTCCTCACTTAAGTCCACAATGCTCGCTCCCTCGGAGATCTCAAGGAGCCCCTTGTCGCGCAGTTCATCAATCACCCTGTCCATCTTGTCGTTGTAGAAGCTCTCACCGGCATAGCTGTCAAAGGACACACCCAAAAGGTCATAGACCCGTGCGGTATCCTTCAGTGTCAGCTCCTTGAACCAGTTGAAGATCCGCAGGGCTTCCTCGTCACCGTCCTCAATCTTCTTGAACCAGGCACGTCCGTCATCCTCCAGGGCCGGATTCTTCTCCGCTTCCTCGTGGAATTTGACGTAGAGCCTCGTCAGCTCGCCCACGCCGCCTTTGGCAACCTCATCATCGTTTCCCCACATCTTGTAGGCGCACACCATCTTGCCGAACTGAGTACCCCAGTCGCCCAGATGGTTGATGCCCACCGTCTTGTAGCCCAGGAAATCATAGATCCGCTTGAGGCTGTTACCGATCATGGTGGTGGACAGATGCCCGATATGAAAACGCTTGGCAATATTGATGGAGGAATAGTCCAGACATACCGTCTTGCCTTTTCCCATCTCGGAGGAGCCGAACTTTTCGCCCTCCTCCAAAACGCGAGCGAGCGTCTCCTCGGCAAAGTTCACACGGTTGAGGAAAAAGTTCAGGTACCCGTTCACTGCCTCTGCGCGTGCCACATTCCCGTGATTCCACTTTTCCGCCAGGCTCTGGGCGATCTTGGGCGGCGCATTGCGCAGCGCCTTGGCCAGACGGAAGCAGGGAAAGGCATAATCGCCCATCGCTTTGTCCGGAGGCACTTCGAGAAAACCCCGGATCTCTTCCTTCGAAGGCAGTCCCTGTGCCTGCGGCCAAACCTCTGTCAGCTCCTCCTCAATGAGAGATGCGATCTTCGTCATCATATCCATATCACAATCATCCTAACTCTTACAATTGCTTGCCTATCGAAAAACGTCTGCATTTTATCATGGAAACAGGCCGCGTACAAGCAAAGAAAAACGGGTACTGGACTCCGTTTCACTCATCCTCAAAAGTGATATTGCCGTATGCTTCCAGGTATTCCTCCAGACACAGGTTTTCCTCATGCATGATCCGGCTGTGCTCTGTGCCCACATACCGGAAATGCCAGGGCTCGGCGAGAAAACCGGTGATCTGCTGCTTTTCCTCTGTGTAGCGCAGAATAAACCCGTAGTCCCAGCAGTTTTCCGCAAGCCATTTTGCCTGGCTCGTGCTCCCAAAGGTTTTCCCCGGGATAGTGATGTCAAAGGCCAGCCCCAGATGGTGCTCGCTCGTCCCGGGATCGGCCACGGTCTTGCGCGTGGCGGAGATCGCCTTGCTTCTGGACAGCCCGTTGTTTTTGATGTAACTGTTGACCTGCCGGTCAAAGAGGGTCTGCTGCTGCGCAACCGTCCTGTAGGCAGCGCTGATCTGCCAGTTGCCCTCGCCCTGTGCAATTCCCGCCTCAAGAAGAGAAAGCAGTGCATCCACTGCTTCCTTCTCCGCCCACATGTCCGTGTACTTGATCTTCACTACCGAGGCGGGACAGTAGCTGTTGAGTTCCACCAGTTCATACGGCTCGTATGTGTCCGGCAAAAGATGCGACTTGTTGACAAGGATCGGCATCCCGTCCACAACATACCCCCGGGTGCGCACATCCGGGGTCGGCGTAGGCTCCGGTGTTGGTGTCTGCGTCGGCACCAGGGTCGGCACGGGGGAGGGGGCCTGCGTCACCTCCGTGTATGCCTTGGCCGCATCGGAATAGAGAATGGAGAAGGTCGCCTCACCCGCGATCCCGTCGGCCGTCAGTCCGTTCTGCGACTGGAAGGCAATCAGCGCCGCCTCCGTGCCGTTTCCGAATACACCGTCAATCTGGCCCGTCAGGTATCCGAGTTCGGCAAGGCGGGTCTGCAGCTGCGTGACATTGATTCCCTTGGACCCGTTTTTCAGGATCGGGACCGTGGTGGGGGCTGCAGGGTCCGGTGTCACAATCATCGTGTTCCCATAGACCGGTGTGGGACTGGGCGTCATGTGGATTTCTTCCTGCACCTTGGGATAGAGCGCCGCAATCTTGAACACATACACCAGGCAGCACACAATCAGCACAAGCAGTACAAGTATGCCCGCCATCGTCTTGGGCTCTCTCATAGCTCCTCCTCCCAGGCGGAAAGCAGCCGATTGCGCACACACCTGGCCGCGCGCCCGGTGCCGGTATCCTTGGTATTCTGGAAAAGAAGCAGGGTATGGCCGGAGGCAGGGAAATTCGCAAAGTAGGTTCCGAGCCAGCCGTCCCAGCCGTACTCACCTTTTTCGGACAGCCCCTGTGTCTTCCCGGGATCGGTACAGATGCGCATCAGTTTCCCGTACCCGTAGCCTGTCAGCGAGTCCCAGCGGGTGTCCGCAACCTGGGATTTCTGCATCCATTGAACCGTCTTGGGGTGAAGAATGCGCTTTCCCCCATAGGTTCCGCCCGCAAGCAGCATGCCCGCAAAGGCCGCATAGTCGTCCAATGTGGACACAAGTCCTGCCCCGCCGGAGGCAAAGGCAGGGGGAAGTGTCGTATCCGAAATGCACAGGTGATGGGTGGTATATGGCTTCAGGCCCTCCTCCGTGCGCTGATAGCACGTGACGAGTCTGTCCTGTTTCTCCTCAGGTACATAGAACGCCGTATCCTTCATCTCCAGGGGCTCAAAGAAGGTCTTGTGCAGATACTCTCCAAAGCTTACCCCGCTGACCACCTCGACGATCCCGCCGAGTACGTCCGCGCTCGTCCCGTAGCGGAAGTCCTCGCCCGGATGGAAGGCCAGGGGACACTGTCCCATGCGGGAGACGAATTCCGCTGTGCTCATCCCGTGTCCTGCATCCATGCGCGCCGTGTTCTCCTCAAAAAGGCGTGCCATAGCCTGCCCGGCAACGTCGGCGTCGGGGTAGGGGAGTCCGGACTGCATGCCCAGAAGGTCCATGACCGTCATGTCCCGCCTTGGAGGGACAAAACCGCCTCCGCACACCACCTTCTGATGAACAAAGGAGGGGAAAAATCGCTTCACCGGATCCATGACATCCAGCTTTCCCTTTTCCACCAGCGTCATGACAGCGGCCGACGTGATCGGCTTGGTCTGACTGAACAGACGGAAGATATGATCCCGCCGGAGTGCGATCCCCTTCTCTCTGTCCGCCTCTCCCGCTGCGGCAAAGAAAACCTCCCTGCCTTCATGCAGGGCAAGGACACTGATGCCCGCCGCTTCGCCGCTTTGCACAGCGTCTACAAGGATGCCCCCGATCTCCCGTACGATGTCTGCCTTTTCCATGGCTTTCCTCTCCTCTCTTTGCCCCGCATCATAGCCTTTTCGCCGCTATTGTGCAATCGGCAGGCGCCTACCTTTTTCCTCTTTCATCACCAATGCATGTCATCTTCTGCCTTTTTCCGGCATTTTTTGGTCTCTCAAATTGACAATGACCCCTTGATGCCCTACACTTTTTTGCGCAGAAGCCTTCCTTCTGTATACATTGCCCATAAACACTGTCTGAGAGGTAACTTGCATGAGACTCGGCGCACTGGAAGCCGGCGGAACCAAGATGGTGCTGGCTGTTTTTACGGAAAACGGTGAGATGCTCGATCGCATTTCCCTGCCCACCCTGACACCCGATGAAACCATGCCGGAAATGATCCGTTATTTTAAAGAGCAGGCGGTGGATGCCCTAGGGATCGGCTGCTTCGGTCCCCTGGACCTGAACCCCGCTTCCCCGACCTACGGATCTATCACCATGACCCCCAAGCTTCCCTGGCGCATGTATCCCATCACATCGGCCTTTCATGAAGCGCTGGGCGTTCCCGTCGCACTCGATACCGATGTCAACGGTGCCGCGCTGGCAGAGGCCACCCTCGGCGCCGCCAAGGGACTTTCCTCCTGCCTGTATGTCACCATAGGAACAGGCATCGGCGGAGGCGTGGTCATCGGCGGAAAATGCGTGCACGGGCTCATGCATCCCGAACTCGGCCATCAGCTGGTTATGCCGCACCCCGAGGATCCGACGCCCAAGGGCTTCTGCCCCTACCATGACAGCTGCCTGGAGGGCCTGGCCGCAGGTCCCGCCATCGAAAAGCGATGGGGGATCAGCGCCAAGGAACTGCCGCACGATCATGTCGGCTGGACCATTGAGGTGGATGCAATTGCCAAGCTCTGCCATAACGCCATCATGAGCTTTTCGCCGGAGAAGATCATCCTCGGCGGCGGCGTCATGCAGCAGTCCTTCCTCTTCCCGCGCATCCGCCGCCGCACCCTCGAGCTGCTTGGCGGCTACATCTCCTCTCCCCAGGTCGATAACGAACTGGAGGACTATATCGTTCCGCCCGCACTGGATACCCTCAGCGGTATCACCGGTGCCTATCTGCTTGCGCGCCAGGCGCTCGCAATATAACAGGAGGTTCCCATGCCGAATTTTTCCCTGCCCGATGCGGTCTTTGAGAAGGCCGCTGAAAACTTCCCAACGCCCTTCCATCTCTATGACGAAAAAGGCATCCGCACCCGCGCCCGCCTGCTGAACCAGGCCTTCTCCTGGTGCGATGACTATCAGGAATACTTTGCCGTCAAGGCACTTCCCAATCCCACCATCCTGCGCATCCTCAAGGAGGAAGGCTGCGGTGTGGACTGCTCCAGCAGCACCGAGCTCATGCTCGCCGAGGCCCTGGGCTTTTCCGGGCGCGATATCATGTTCTCCGCCAACGCCATGCCCAATGAGGAGTTTACCTATGCAAGACGCCTGGGCGCCTTTGTGAACCTGGACGATATCTCCCATATCGATATCCTCCGCGACAACGGCGGTATCCCAGAGACCATCTGCTGCCGCTACAATCCCGGCGGAGACTTCCGCATCGGCACCTTTGTCATGGGTAATCCCGGCGAAGCCAAGTACGGCTTTACCCCCGAGCAGCTTGCCGAGGGCCTGGTGCGTCTCAAGGAGCTTGGCGCAAAGCGCTTTGGCGTGCACGCCTTCCTCTCCTCCAATACCCTGGACAACGATTACTATCCGATCCTCGCCGGCATCCTCATGCGCACCGCAAAGGAGCTCTCGGAAAAAACCGGACTGGAGGTTGCCTTCATCAATCTCTCCGGCGGTGTCGGCATTCCCTACCGCCCCGAGGATGAGGCCCCGGATATCCTGAAGATCGGTGAGGAAGTTCACAAGGTCTACGCCTCCATTTTCGGCAGCCACGGCCCGGCCATAAAAACCGAACTCGGACGCTGGATGACCGGCCCCGAGGGCTGGCTTGTCACGCATGCCACCCATCACAAGGATACCTATCGCCACTATATCGGTCTGGACGCCTGCGCGGCCAACCTGATGCGCCCGGCCATGTACGGCGCCTATCATCATATTACGATCGTAGGCAAGGAGGACCTTCCGCATGACCACATCTATGATGTGACCGGTTCGCTTTGCGAAAACAACGACAAGTTCGCCATCGAGCGCCCGCTTCCGGAGATTAAGGAGGGCGATCTCGTCCTCATCCACGACAGCGGGGCCCACGGCCACGCCATGGGCTATAACTATAACGGTAGGCTGCGTTCGGCAGAGGTCCTCTATACCCAGGACGGTTCCTTCCGCCTCATCCGCCGTGCCGAAACGCCTCAGGACTACTTTGCCACCCTCGATCTCGATCCCGTGGCAGGCGCACTCGGATTGAAGTGATCCTTATCTCTCTTCTGTTTCGGAGGATTCCTCTATGTTCCTCACCCGCATGGCCCTCGATATGAGTCACGAGGAAACACAGCACCTGATTCGCTCACCGCAGCTGCAGTATGCCAAGGTGCTCGATGCCTTCGATCAGAAGGACAGTTTGCCACAGGTACTGTGGCGCATCGACTCGCTGGACGGAAGACTGTGGTTTGTCATGCTCTCCCGTCTGCGCCCCGACCTGCACGCATTCCACCTCGCCTGCGGCTATCAGGGAGTATTTCCCTCCTGGCACACCATCGACTATGATGACTTACTTGATGAGATTGATATCAAGGAACCGCATTTCTTCGAACTGTGCGCCATTCCGGTAAAGCCGCTGACCTCCCCGAGTCATCCCATCGCATCCCCCACGGCTCTGCGCAACTGGCTCAAGGGACGATCAAAGAAAAGCGGATTCCGCCTTCTCTCCCTTACCTCCCTCACCAGCTGCTGGAAGCTTGTGGATGGGAAGTACCTGCTCTTTGCCTGGTGGGAGGGAAAGCTCGAAATCGAGGACCTGTCCCGCTTTACCGAGGCGACCTACCGCGGCCTCGGATACGGGCATGACCTGGGTGCGGGGCTGTTAACACTCAGCCACACCGACTTCTGGGGATTCTGAGCTGATTGCCGTTTTTCTGTCAATTGACGTTCCTGCCCGTTTGTGCTATTGTAAACGGGCAAATCAACGGGTTTTTCACCCATCTGAGGAGGCAATTTCCATGATGAAACTTGTGCTTGTCCGCCACGGCGAGAGCGAATGGAATAAGCTCAACCTGTTTACCGGCTGGACGGATGTTGACCTGAGTGAAAAGGGACACGAGGAAGCCAAGCAGGCCGGTCGTACCCTGAAGGCTGAAGGCTATGACTTTGATGTCGCCTACACTTCCTATCTCAAGCGCGCCATCCATACCCTGAACCATGTCCTGGACGAGATGGACCGCAACTGGCTGCCCGTCATCAACTCCTGGAAACTCAACGAGCGTCACTATGGCGCCCTGCAGGGCCTCAACAAGTCCGAGACCGCCGAAAAGTACGGTGAGGAACAGGTCAAGATCTGGCGCCGTTCCTTCGATATCAAGCCCCCGGCCCTGGAAAGCGATGACGAGCGCTCCGCAACCAAGCAGGCTATGTACCGCGATGTGGATCCCGCTCTGCTGCCCGCCAACGAGAGCCTGGAGACCACCATTGAGCGCGTTGTTCCCTTCTTCAACGACGTCATCAAGGAAGACATGAAGGCCGGCAAGCGCGTCATCATCGCCGCACACGGCAATTCCCTGCGCGCTCTTGTCAAGTACTTTGACAACCTCTCCAGCGATGAGATCATCGGCGTGAACATCCCCACCGGTGTGCCGCTGGTGTATGAGTTCGATGATGACTTCAAGGTCATCCGCAGCTACTACCTGGGCGATCAGGAAGCGCTCAAGAAGAAGATGGAAGCTGTTGCCAATCAGGGCAAGGCCAAGTAAGCTTAACAGGGTGTCGCCTAAAAAGGCGGCACCCTTTCTCTTTCCCTGCCGCAGTCCACTTTTCTGCGGCTTTTCTGTTTTGATTTGCTCATTCCTTGGTGTATAATGCTTTTCGCAAATCATGAGGGAGGATGGCTATGCGTCTTAAGAAGCTGGAGCTCTACGGGTTCAAGTCGTTTGCCACGCGCACGGAGATACTCTTCGGCGAAGGCATTACCGGCATTGTCGGACCCAACGGCTCCGGAAAAAGCAATATCGGTGACGCCGTTCGCTGGGTTCTCGGCGAACAGAGCCCCAAAACGCTTCGCGGCGCAAGCATGTCCGATGTCATCTTTAACGGTACCCAGAAACGCAAACCGCTGGGCTACTGTGAGGTTTCCCTGGTCTTTGACAACCAGGACCACGCCCTTCCCATGGATTTTGCCGAGGTCATGGTCACCCGCCGCGTCTACCGAAACGGCGATTCCGACTATTTTCTCAACCAGTCCTCCTGCCGTCTGAAGGATATCATCGATCTGTTTCGGGATACCGGTATCGGCAAGGAAGGCTACTCCATTATCGGACAGGGCCGCATTGATGAAATCCTCTCGCGCAAAAGCGAGGACAGAAGACAGATTTTCGAGGAAGCCGCGGGTATCGTCAAGTTCAAGGCGCGCAAGGAAGAGGCAGATAAGAAACTCGAGCGCACCCTGGACAATGCTTCCCGTATCGACGATATCTTAGAGGAACTCTCCAGACAGCTCGTTCCTCTGGAGGAGCAGTCGCGCACGGCCCGCCAGTACCTGGAATGGTTCGATGAGCTCAAGAAGGTGGAACTGAACCTCTTCCTTCACCGCACCGACCGCTACAAGGAACGTTTGGGTGAACTGGAGCAGGAGCTGCAGAATATCACGGAGGTCCTGGAAAATACCCTTTCCACGATCACCGAGAAGATGCAGCAGCGCGAGGATGTCCAGTCCGATATCGAATCGCTGGATGCCACCATCTCCTCTCAGCAGTCCGTGCTCATGGATATCTCCGATCGCATGCATGCGCTGGAAAACAAGATGAATGCCCTGGATATCCGCCTGTCCACACGTGAGGAAACCCGCGTACAGACGCAGGAAGATATCAAGCAAAGCGGCGAAAAGCTTAGGGAGCTGGAGGAAACCCACGACCGGAGTCAGGAGCTGACCCTCCTCAAGGAGGAGGCGATCCGCACCTCCGAGAAGGAGCTTCAAAAGGCCAAGGAAACCCAGGACAAGCTTGCCCTGGAGGAGGAGGAAGCCAGCAATATCCTTGAAAGGCACAAGGAATCCCTCCTCAGCGCCATGGATCATGCCTCCACCGTCCGCAATAACCAGACCCGCCTGCAAACCTTAAAGACCCAGCGCGAGGAGCGCCTGAAGGAAATCCAGTCCTCCCTGCTCCAACTCCTGGATAAGGAAAAGGAACTGAAGGGCGCACTGGAGCGCGCTTCGGATTACCTCCAGACCGAAAACCAGCGTCTGAAGGACATCTCCTCCCAGCAGAAGGAAAAGCAGCGCGAGCTTGAGGAGATCAACAATACCCTGTTTACCGTGAGAAACACGGCCGAAAAGCAGTCCTCCGATCTCCAGTCCATTCAGAGCCGGCATAAGCTGCTCACCGACATGGCACGGGAGATGGATGGCTACAGCCAGTCTGTGCGCCACGCCATACAGTACGCCAAGGAGCAGCATATCTCCGGCGTGCACGGCGTTATCGGCCAGCTCATCCATGTACCGCAGAACCTGGAGATTGCCATCGACATGTCCCTGGGCGCTGCCGTGCAGAACATCGTCACCGACAGGGAAGAAACCGCAAAGACACTCATTGAGTATCTCAAGCGCAACCGTCTCGGCCGTGCTACCTTCCTTCCTCTCTCCTCCATCCGATCCAAGACATTGAACCCGCAGGAGAGACAGGTCCTGCGTATGCCCGGATGTATCGGTGTCGCCTCGGAGCTCATCTCCTTTGACAATACCTACCGTCCGATTATCGAGAGCCTGCTGGGAAGAACCGTGATTGCGGATAACTTGGATCACGGCATTGCCATCATGCGTGCCGGACACCATGCCTTCCGTCTGGTTACCCTCACCGGCGATCTCATGCATGCCGGCGGCTCCATGACAGGCGGCTCGGTGCAGTCCAAGCTCAATAATCTTCTGGGCAGAGAGCGCGAGATTCAGGATCTGGAGAAGTCCATTCAGGAGGGCAGGGAAAAGCTGGATGCCCTCAAGGCGCAGCTGGAGGAGCTGCAAAAGCGCAAGGATACCTCCAAGCAGCAGATCAGCGATATCATTGAGGCCTGTCACCAACAGGAGATCGCCGTTGCCAGAGAGACCGAAAGGCTCGAGAATGCACGCGGAGATCTTCTCTCTCACCAGGGACGTATCCAGGAAACGCAGGAGGCGGAAGCCCAGCTCACGCTTTCTCTTGAACAGATCAATCAGCAGCTCTATGACATCGAGCATGCCGATGAGGTCCAGTTTGATCAGGAGAGCATGGAAAAGAAGACTGCCGAGCTTTCACAGATCCTGCAGGAGAAGCGCAAGACCTACGGAGATGCCTCGCAGCGCGTGGTGGAAATGACGCTTGCCCTGTCCGACCTGCGCCATGAACTGTCCACGCTCCAGCACGATGCGGCCCACTACGAGGAGGAGAAGCGCAGGATTCTCTCGGATATCAATCAGCGCAAGCTCATGCTCACCAGGTACCAGGAGCTGGATGCGCAGGATTTGGCCGATAAGGCATCCTTTGAGCATTCGCTTCAGTCTACCTCCGACGAACAGACGAACCAGATGGCCCATGTCAAATCCCTCGAAGAAAAGCGCTCTGCCCAGCAGGGGATTCTGCGCCAGCTCAACGGTGACATCGAAAATCTGCACACCGCCGAGCAGCGCGACACGGATCGCAAGCATCGCATTGAGCTCAATCACTCCCGTGTGGAGAATGATCTCAAGCAGATGACCG
>JAFUZB010000204.1 GCA_017476845.1 Clostridia bacterium | reverse complement strand
CACAAAAGGACATCTGTGCAAAGGTGGGGCTTACTGAAGAGAGCATCGCAGAAACGGTAGCATCTATCGTCACGAAAAGCCAACCTTTCTCATCTGGTCAGAATGCTCAATCATGCTAGTATAAAAGTCTGCGATTCTGGGGACCAATCAAAATGAAGGAAGAGGCTTGCATTCCATGCCGCTTCTGCCCCATGACACCATACGCTTGCACAAGGAGGAATCGCCATGTATGCCATCATCGGCACCTGGAAGATGAGCTTTGACGGGGTCAGTGCTGCCGCCCGTGATCTTGCAGGCGGCGGCAGTGCCGGAGATGCCGTCCAGGCCGCCATCCAGCAAGTCGAATCCAACCCCCGCTTCCGCTCAGTCGGTCTGGGCGGTCTGCCCGCAAGGGACGGTCAGGTCTACCTCGACAGCGGATATATGGATGGAGACAGCCTGCGCTGCGGCGCTGTGCTCTCGGTAAGTGACGTCTCCTCGCCCATCGCCTGCGCCCGTCTTCTGTGCGGAAGGGACACCAACTGGATGCTCTCCGGGGAGAGTGCAAAGGAGTTTGCAGTCTCCTGCGGCATTCCGCTTCGCGACATGCGCACCGAGGAAAGCCAGGAAACCTACCGGGAGGCCATGAAGACCTTCTCTCCCGGCGCTCCGCTTTCCGCCTACCGCGGGCATGACACGGTGTGTGTGCTCGCCCTGGACACAAAAGGGCACATGGTGAGCGGCACCTCCACCTCGGGCCTTTTTCTCAAGGAACCGGGCCGTGTCGGCGATTCCCCCATTCCCGGAAGCGGATATTACTGCGATACCCGCTTTGGCGCCGCTGCGGCAACCGGCCTGGGCGAGGATATCATGCGCGGCGTCCTCTCCTACGAGGCTGTCCGCTGCATGCGCGAGGGCATGACGGCACAGAGGGCTGCTGAGGCTGCCCTGGAAGGGTTCGTCTCGCGAAAGGAAACCCTGGACGGTGAGCGCGGGCACATCTCCCTGATTACCTTAAGCCCGGGCGGCGCATTCGGCGCGGCCACCACAGAAGTCTGCTTTCCCTTCACTATAGCCACGCCCGCCTTGACCCGCATCCTGTATACCCTGCCGAAGAAAGACGGCAGTATGGCTATCCTTGACACTCAGCCCGAGGGGACCGGTAACCCCGACTGACCCTGCCTCCCCGGAACAGATAAAGGCGGGAGACTGTGATGATCACAGCCTCCCGCCTTTATGCAATTCTATGAAGTCTTACTTTTCCACCGTGATGCTGACCGGCTTGCAGGCGGCAAAGGATGCTTCGATCGCACCCAGGAGGTCGCCATGGGCATCGGAGAGGGACATAGTAGCACCGCTCAGGGCGTCCACATTGGCCTTCTCCTCATCGGTGAGAGCATTCCACTTGGCCAGATCGGCTTCGTTGGTCGTACCTTCGCGGATCACGCGGCCGTTGCTGTCCGAGCACTGCTTTTCAAAGAAGGTGCGGATCTCCGCGGCGCTCTTTCCGGCAAAGAAGCTCTCGAACACGTCCATCTCACTCGTCCAGGTGCCGCTGTTCATCTTGTAGAGGCTGCCCAGATCGCGCTTGGTCCGGTAGGTCTTGATGGTCTCCACAAAGCTGTCCTCACTCTGCTCGGCCACGCCGTCGACCACACCGTCACCGTCAGCGTCATTGTTGTAGCTCTGTCCGGGCCAGCCGATGAATACGTTGTCCTCGGCACCGTCATGGTTGGGCGTGATGATCTCCAGGATGTCTTCCCTGATGGCGACAATCTTGCCCTCGGCATCGTAGAGCGCGCCGGCTGTGACGACGTTGAAGGAGTACACGGGCACTTCCTGGTCATCCTTTCCCGGTCCAAGGCGCGGGGTGACAACCGTGCCCAGACCCAGACCGGCCACATCTGTCTTTGCATCCACCGGCTTCTGGTTGGCCAGCGCCTTGAGGATAGCGGAAAGGATATCGCCATGTGCGTCGTTCAGGGACATGGTGGCACCGCTGATAGCATCCATGGCAGCCTTCTCCTCATCGGTGAGGGCGTCCCACTTGGCCTGATCCTGCTCGTTGGAGGAGGTGCCGTGCAGGGCGCGGCCGTTCACATCGGAGAGGTACTTTTCCGCCCAGGCAGTGATTTCCTCGGCATTCAGGCCGCGAAGCGCGGACTCATAGGCGTCCATCTCCTGTGTCCAGGTGCCGCTGTTCATCTTGTACAGGTCACCCAGCTGCCGCTTGGTGCGGAAAGCTTTGAGCATGGAGACGAAGTTTTCCTCGGTCTGCGCATACTCGCCGTCCACCGCGCCGTCGCCGTCGCTGTCCTCGTTGTACACAGCACCCGGCCATCCGGCGATGAAGTTGTCTTCCGCGCCGTCATGGTTGGGGGTAATGATCTCCAGGATGTCGACATCCAGGTCAATGATCTTCTCCTCTGCATCGGTCACCGCATAGGCGATGATCACGTTGAAGGAATAAACCGGAACGTCCTTGTCATCCTTGCCCGGGCCCAGGCGCGGGGTGGCGACCACGCCGATGCCGTGGTTGATCGCGCCGGCAGTGGCGGAGAGCACGCTCTCCTCCGCTTCCTCCTCGGCAATGCCCAGGGCATTCCGGATGGCCGCGAAGACGCCGTTGCTCGTCCAGGTCGCACCGCTGTACGCATCCACACCGTCAATGGTGCCCGCTTCCAGGATCGCCTCGGTCAGGGGTTCGAGTGCAGCCGCACCGATACCGGGGGTCTCATCGTTTCCCACAAGTTCCAGGGCGACGATTTTGCCGTCCTCGACGGTCACGGTCGCCTTGATGGGGCCGGCAAAGCCTTCCGCTTCGCCCGTCAGGGTCTCGGCGGCGGCCACGCTGCACAGCATCATCAGACCGAGCAGGAGGGCAAGGATTCTCTTCATGTTCTTCACTGTAGGGTCTCCTTTCATTTGTCCGCGCTTTGCGCGCGTTTTGGGCAGAAAAAGCTCTGCCTTGTGCTTGCATTATATGTGCCTCCCGCACCTTCCGGATAGCACTATATCGCCATCTCTTTGCACTATATTGTCAAATGTCGCCTTTGCCTCTTGCCAGACCCTTACGCCGGGACTACGATAGCCCCCGGAAAGGAGGATGTGTATGTCCTGCTTCGGTCAGCTCCCCAACAACGCCTCGCTTCTGCGCTACAATCTCGACGATTTTCCCGTCTACGCCGCCCACGAGCGTCTCTCGGACCATCTTGCCTCCCGCATGCTTGTGCACTGGCACACCGATTTTGAGCTCGTCCATGTGCGAAGCGGCTGCTTCATCTATACCGTGGACAGCTGCAGTTTCCCCATGCACGCGGGGGACTTTCTCTTCATCAACGCCCGCCAGCTGCATGGCATCGAGGCCTGTGAGGGTCAGGACTGCGCGTACTCGGTCGTCCTCATTGAACCAGGCATTCTCTCCGCCTCCCCCACGCTTCAGGAAAAAGTCATCGCGCCCATGCTCCACTCGGACGCTTTCCCCTATGTGCTCCTTCGCGGGGAGGAAGCAAACTCTCTTTCGGACATCACGGAATCCATCATCCGCGCCTTCTCTGCGGCGCAGGAGATCACCTCTCCCTCCCGCCTTCCTGAGCTTCTCCTCTCGATAACCGCCTCCGCCCATCAGGCGCTGGGGCTTCTCTATCCCTATTATCTGAAGGTCGAGGGCCCCTCCCCGGCAGCAGGCAGCCGGTCCCTGCAGTCCCTGCGAAGGATGCTCTCCTTTATCGCCGAACACTATCCGGAAAAGCTCACGCTCGCGCAGATCGCCCGCGAGGGGCATATGAGTCCGACCGGCTGCAACCGCCTCTTCCGGCAGTACCTTCAGCAGACGCCGGTTGCCTATCTCCTGGACTACCGCCTGGATGCCGCCGCATCGCTTCTTTTGAACACGGAGGAGAGCATCGCGTCCATCGCCCTCTCCTGCGGCTTCTCCCAGCAGAGCTATTTCTCGCGCATGTTCGTCCGGCGCTACAGCTTATCTCCCGCCGCCTACCGGAAAACACGGGATGCGCAGGGCAGGCGTGCATAAATATGCAGTGCCGTATGCATACTGGTGCTGTTTTATGCACACTTTTATTCACCAGATTCGACAAATTTGCGGGTTTTTGCCATGTTTTATGCATATAATATGAATATTTATAAGTTTTTTATGAATAAATATTGACAAGTGGGAAAGACGGGTGTAGAATGCGCACCGTTATCACCATTGTTTTCAGGAGGCTGCAAAATGGCTGCTAAGAAGGAATTCAAGAAGATTGTTCTCGCCTATTCGGGCGGACTGGATACATCCATCATCATTCCCTGGCTCAAGGAAAACTACAACAATCCCGAGATCATTGCCGTCTCGGGCAATGTGGGCCAGGCCGACGAGCTGGAAGGCCTGGAAGAGAAGGCGCTGAAGACCGGTGCCTCCAAGCTGTATGTCCTTGATCTCATGGATGAATATGTCGACGACTACATCATCCCCACCATGAAGGCCGGTGCGGTCTACGAGGACTACCTCCTGGGCACCAGCCACGCCCGTCCCTGCATTGCCAAGGGGTTGGTGGAGATCGCCAAGAAGGAAGGCGCCGATGCCATCTGCCACGGCTGCACCGGCAAGGGCAACGACCAGGTCCGCTTTGAGCTGGCCGTGAAGCACTTTGCTCCGACCATGCCGATCATCGCACCCTGGCGCGAATGGTCCATCAAGTCCAGGGATGAGGAGATCGACTACGCCGAGGCCCACATTGTCCCGCTGAAGATCAACCGCGAGACCAACTACTCCAAGGACAAGAACATGTGGCATCTCTCCCACGAGGGTCTGGACCTGGAGGACACCGGCAACGAGCCGCAGTATGAGAAGCCCGGTTTCCTGGAGATGGGTGTCTCCCCCATCGACGCCCCCGACAAGCCCACCTACATCGAGCTTGAGTTCGAAAAGGGCATTCCGGTAGCGCTGGACGGCGTGAAGATGAGCGCCAAGGACATCATCCTTGCCCTCAACAAGGTCGGCGGCGAAAACGGCATCGGTATCATCGACATCGTCGAGAACCGTCTGGTCGGCATGAAGTGCCGCGGCGTCTACGAGACCCCCGGCGGAACCATCCTCTACAAAGCCCACCATGTGCTGGAGAGCCTGTGCCTGGACAAGCTGACGATGCATGAGAAGGAGAAGCTCTCCATCACCTTCGCCGAGCTCGTCTACAACGGCCAGTGGTTCACGCCCCTTCGCGAAGCTCTCTCCGCGTTCGTTGACAAGACCCAGGAGACCGTCACCGGCAAGGTCCGTCTCAAGCTCTACAAGGGCAACATGATCAACGCCGGCACCTGGAGCCCCTATTCCCTCTACTCCGAGGAGATTGCCACCTTCGGCGAGAGCGACTATGATCAGAAGGATTCCCAGGGCTTCATCAACCTCGACGGTCTGCCCATCAAGGTGCAGGCACTGGTCAACGAGGCCAACGAGAAGAAGTAATCCCGCTCCCCAATTCATCTCTATAACCTAAAGGTAACCTAAGGAGGAAACACCCATGAAAAAGCTGCTCGCGATTCTCTGTGTCCTTTGCATGATGATCTCTGTCTTCGGCTTTGTGTATGCCGAGGGCATCCAGACCGTGGATGCCGGCAAGCTGACCATCTCCACCAGCCCCGACTTCAAGCCCTTTGAATACACCGACGACGACAACAACATCATTGGCATCGAGCCCGAGATGCTCGCCCTCATCGCCGACAAGATCGGCCTGGAGCTGGTCATTGACGCCATGGACTTCGACTCCGCTCTCCTCGCCGCCCAGCAGGGCAAGAGCGACGCGGTTGTCTCCGGCGTGACCGTGACCGAAGACCGCAAGCTGGTCTACGACTTCACCGACACCTACATCACCATCACCCAGGCCATCGTCTCCAAGGCGGACCTGAACGTGACCATGGACACCCTCAAGGATCAGACCATCGGCGTGCAGCGCGGCACCACCGGTCACATCTATTCCGAGGATGACTACGGTGAGGACAAGGTGATCGCCTACGACACCTACTCCACCGTCTTCCAGGCCCTGCTCAACGATCAGGTCACCTGCATTGTCATGGACGACGCCGTTGCCAAGGCCTATGTGGCCCTCAACCCCGGCCTGGTCATGAACACCACCACCTATGAACCCGAAAACTTCGCCTTTGGCGTGAGCAAGGGCAACACCGCTCTGGTGGACGCCATCAACGCCGCACTCGCCGAGCTCAAGGAAGACGGCACAGTGCAGAGCCTCATCGACAAGTACATGGTCGACTGATCTCACGTTTCTATCCAAGGGGCGGTCCATGGCCGCCCTTTCCTTTTGTTTGTCCGATACCCGAAAGAGAGGTGTATGCGCGTGGAACAGTATACCGCCTGGAAAGCGCTGATCACCGGCGGTGAGTCCGTCACCGCCTGGCAGAAGTTCTACGTCTATTTCTATCAGGCCTTTATCGAGAAGAACCGTTGGCAGCAGTATATAAACGGTGTGGGTACGACACTGTATGTCACGGCCCTCGCCCTGGTGCTGGGCATTATTCTCGGCATCATCGTGGCCGTGGTCCGCACAGCCCACGACCAGCAGCGTCCGGGGCACCACAATCCCATCTTAGGTGTGCTCAACGCCATCTTCCGCATCTATGTCACCGTCATCCGCGGCACCCCCATGATGGTTCAGCTCTTAATTATGGGCTTTGTCATCTTTTCCTCCTCCAAGAACTTCGCCATGGTCGGTGCCCTGACCCTGGGCATCAACTCCGGCGCCTACCAGGCCGAGATTATCCGCGGCGGCCTCATGTCGGTCGACCAGGGCCAGATGGAGGCGAGCCGGAGCCTGGGCCTCAACTACATCGACACCATGCGCTTTGTCATCATCCCCCAGGCCATCAAGGCGATCCTGCCCGCCCTGGGCAATGAGTTCATCGTGCTCCTGAAGGACACCTCGCTCATCTCCGTCATCGGCGGCAAGGAGCTCCTCTATGCCGCGCGCGCCATTGTCAGCCGCACCTACGAGGCGATGTTCCCCTACCTGATCACCGCCGCGATCTATCTGATCCTTGTCATGATCTTCACCTATCTGCTCGGTATCTTCGAGAGGAGGCTGCGCACCAGTGATCGACGTTAATCATCTCTCCAAGAAGTTTGAAACCCTCGAGGTCCTCAGCGATGTCAGTCTGCATGTGGACAAGGGCGAGTGCGTCTGCTTCATCGGACCCTCGGGCTCGGGCAAGTCGACCTTTCTGCGCTGCCTGAACCTTTTGGAGATCCCCACCTCCGGCGAGATCTTCTTTGACGATGTCTCCATGACCGATCCCAAGACCGACATCAACAAGATGCGCCAGAAGATGGGCATGGTCTTCCAGCACTTCAATCTCTTCCCCAACCTGACGATCCTGCGCAACCTGACCCTTGCGCCCACGCGCACAGGGCTTTTAAGCAAGGATGCGGCTGAAAAGAAGGCGATGGAGCTTCTGGAGCGTGTCGGTCTCGCCGACAAAGCGAGCGCCTATCCCGCCCAGCTCTCCGGCGGTCAGAAGCAGCGCGTAGCCATTGTGCGCGCCCTGTGCATGGAGCCCGAGGTCATGCTCTTTGACGAGCCCACCAGCGCCCTGGACCCCGAGATGGTCGGCGAGGTGCTGGACGTGATGAAGAGCCTAGCTGCCTCCGGCATGACCATGATCGTGGTCACCCACGAGATGGGCTTTGCCCGCGAGGTCGCCAACCGCGTTCTCTTCCTGGAGGGCGGCAAGATTCTGGAGGAGGGGACGCCCGATCAGATCTTCTCCCATCCCCAGACCGACCGTCTGTCCTCTTTCCTTGCCAAAGTACTGTAAACGGGAGGCCATTATGTCCAATACCGCAAGTCTCTACAAAAAAAGCTTCCTCAAGCTTCTGGATCTTACCCCCGATGAAATCACAGGTCTTTTGGACCTGGCTGCCGATCTCAAGGCCCGCAAGAAGGCCGGCATTCCCCACAGGCTCTGTGAGGGGAAGAGCGTCGCGCTCATCTTTGAAAAAACCAGCACCCGGACCCGCTGCGCCTTTGAAGTGGCTGCGGCGGACCTTGGCATGCATCCCACCTACCTTGATCCCTCCGGCAGCCAGATCGGCAAGAAGGAATCGATTCCCGACACCGCTCGCGTGCTGGGCAGGATGTATGACGGCATTGAGTACCGCGGTTTCGGACAGGATATCGTGGAGAGCCTGGCCCGGTATGCGGGCGTGCCGGTGTGGAACGGACTGACCAACGAGTTCCATCCCACCCAGATCCTCGCAGACTTCCTCACCATCCGTGAGCACTTCGGCTCCCTCAAAGGCCGCAAGCTCGTCTATATGGGCGATGCACGCTACAACATGGGCAATTCGCTCATGGTCGGCTGCGCTAAGATGGGACTGCACTTTGTCGCCTGTGCCCCGGAAAAGTACTTCCCCGACTCCTCTCTGGTGGACACCTGCCGGAAGATCGCCGAGGAAACCGGGGCTACGCTCTCCTTTGAGACCGATCCCGTACAGGCCGTCAAGGACGCCGACGTCATCTACACCGACGTCTGGGTTTCCATGGGCGAGCCCGCCGAGGTCTGGGAGGAGCGCATTCATGACCTCCTGCCCTATCAGGTCAACAGCGCACTCATGGACGCCGCCGGGGATAAAGCCGTGTTCATGCACTGCCTGCCGGCCTTCCACGACCTGAAGACGACCATCGGAAGCGAGATCCACGCAAAGTACGGTCTCACTGCCATGGAGGTCACCGACGAGGTCTTTGAGAGCGAGCGTTCCATCGTCTTTGACGAGGCGGAAAACCGGATGCATACCATCAAGGCGGTCATGGCCGCCACGCTCTGTGAGGTGTAAGATGGCCTATCTCGTTCTAGCCAACGGGGATATCTATGAAGGAAAACGCATCGGCGCAGCCGGGGACACGGTGGGCGAGATCGTCTTTACCACAGGCATGGTCGGTTATCTCGAAACCCTGACCGACCCCAGCTATGCCGGACAGATCATTGTACAGACCTTTCCCATGATCGGAAATTACGGGGTCATCCCCGAGGACTTTGAGGGCGTATCAGCCTTACGCGGCTATGTGGTGCGCGAAATCTGCGACACGCCCTCCAACTTCCGCAGCGAAGGCACCCTGGACAGCTACCTGAAGTCGCACGGCATTCCCGGCATCTGCGGGATTGATACGCGCCAGCTCACCCGCACCCTGCGCGAGTCCGGCGTCATGAACGCCATGATCTGCGACGAAGTCCCTGCGGACCGCTCCGCGATCAATCAATACAGCGTGGGGCGCGTTGTCCCCACCGTCACGGTGAGTAAGCCCCAGGTTTTCCCTGCACAGGGAGAATCGCGCTTCCGCGTCGCTCTTTTGGATTACGGCTACAAGCACAATATCGTGCGCTCGCTTGTCTCGCGCGGCTGCTCTGTCACGGTTTTTCCCTGCACAACCACGGCAGAAACCATCCTGGAGGGCGGCTTTGACGGCCTCATGCTCTCCAACGGTCCCGGAGACCCCGAGGAGAACGTGAGCGAGATCGCCGAGCTCAAAAAGCTCATCGGCAAGCTGCCTGTCTTCGGCATCTGTCTGGGGCACCAGCTGACGGCGCTCGCGATGGGCGGAAAGACGGTCAAGCTCAAGTACGGTCACCGGGGCGGCAATCAGCCGTGCCTGGAGATCGCAACGGGCAGGACCTACATCACCTCCCAGAACCACGGCTACGCCGTGCTCGCAGGCAGTCTCATCGGCATCGGAAATGAGACCTGGCGCAACGCCAACGACGGGAGCTGCGAGGGCATGATGTACCCGGGCCTTCGCTGCCAGACCGTCCAGTTCCACCCCGAGGCCTGCTCGGGCCCCAAGGATACCGGCTTCCTCTTTGACCGTTTTCTCGCCATGATGGGAGGTGAGCGCCTTGCCTAAGGACAATACCATCCGCAAGGTCCTGGTCATCGGGTCCGGTCCGATCATCATCGGCCAGGCCGCCGAGTTCGACTATGCCGGCGCACAGGCCTGCCGCGTTCTGCGCGACGAGGGCATCAATGTCGTCCTGGTCAATTCCAACCCGGCCACCATCATGACCGACAAGCATCTGGCCGATGAAATCTATCTTGAGCCCCTCAATGCCGAGACGGTCCGGCGCATCATTGAAAAGGAACGCCCGGACGGGCTGCTGGCCGGGCTCGGCGGACAGACCGCGCTCACCCTGGCCATGCAGCTGGACCGGGACGGCACCCTGGAAAAGTACGGCGTACGGCTTCTGGGCTCCGACATATCGGCCATTGAAAAGGCTGAGGACCGCGAAAAGTTCCGCGACACCATGCAGGCGATCCATCAGCCCTGTGTCCCCAGCGCCATCGCGGGGGACCTGGAAACGGCGCTCAAGGAAGCGCGCGAGATCGGGTACCCGGTCATCGTGCGCCCCGCCTACACCCTCGGCGGCACCGGCGGCGGCATTGCCTCCACGGAAGAGGAATTCCGCACCATCGCCCAGGGCGGACTGGACCAGAGTCCGATCACCCAGATCCTGGTCGAAAAGTGCATTGCGGGCTGGAAGGAAATCGAGTTTGAGACCATGCGCGACAGCATCGGCAACGTGATTGCCGTCTGCTCCATGGAAAACGTCGACCCCGTCGGCATCCACACCGGCGACTCCGTCGTCGTGGCCCCCGCGCTGACGCTCTCGGACAAAGAATACCAGATGCTGCGCAGTGCCTCCCTCGAGATGATCTCCGCCATCGGGATCGTAGGCGGCTGCAACTGCCAATTTGCCCTGAACCCCGACTCGTTTGAGTATGCGGTCATTGAGGTCAACCCGCGCGTCTCCCGCTCCTCCGCCCTCGCCTCCAAGGCGACGGGATATCCCATCGCCAAGATCACCACGCGCATCGCCCTGGGCTACACCCTGGACGAAATCGCCAACGATATCACCGGCAAGACCTGCGCCTGCTTTGAGCCGACACTGGACTATGTCGTATGCAAGTTCCCCAAGTGGCCCTTTGACAAGTTTGCGGGCTCCAGCCGTCTTCTGGGCACCCAGATGAAGGCAACGGGCGAGGTCATGGCCATCGGACAGTCCTTTGAGGAAGCCCTCATGAAGGCTGTGCGCGGCGCCGAGATCTCCCTGGATACGATGAACTGCCCGCCCCTTGACGGGCGCAGTGTCCGGGAGCGCCTGCACGAGCAGAACGACCGACGACTCTTCACAGTCTTTGAGGCCATCAAGGATGGCATTTCCATCGACGAAATCCACGATATCACGCGGATCGACCGCTTCTTCCTCCACAAGCTGCAGCATCTTGCGGACTATGAAGCGCGCATTGCTGCTGGGCTTGACGAACCCCTCTACCGCGAGGGCAAGCGCCTGGGCTATCCGGATGCCGCACTTCGTCGCCTGAGCGGCACACAGACGCTCCCCGCCTTCCGCGCGGCCTTCAAGATGGTCGACACTTGCGGCGCAGAGTTCGATGCGAGGACACCCTACTTCTACGCCAGCTGCGATGAAGTATGCGAATCCCGCGCCTTCCGCCGCTCCGGCAAGCCGGTCATCATGGTGCTTGGCTCCGGCCCGATCCGCATCGGCCAGGGCATCGAGTTTGACTATTCCTCGGTGCACTGCGTATGGACGCTGCGTGAGATGGGGTATGACGTGGTCATCGTCAACAACAATCCCGAGACCGTCTCCACCGACTATGACACGGCCGACCGCCTCTACTTCGAGCCCCTGTGCCCGGAGGATGTCCTGCAGATCATTGACGTGGAAAAGCCCATCGGTGTTGTGGTCGCCTTCGGCGGCCAAACGGCCATCAAGCTCACACAATGCCTGGATGCCCACGGCATCCGGATTCTTGGCACCTCCGCCGACTCCATCGACATGGCCGAGGACAGAAGCCGCTTTGATGCGCTTCTAGAGCGCTTCGGCATCCGCCGTCCGCGCGGCATGGGTGTCAACTCCCTGGAGGAGGCCGTGCAGACCGCCGAGTCCCTCGGTTATCCGGTCCTGCTTCGCCCCTCCTACGTCATCGGCGGACAGAACATGACCATTGTCCGAAGCCGTGAGCAGACCGTCGCCTACATGGAGCGGATCCTGGCAGGGGGCATCGATAACCCGGTCCTGGTGGACAAGTACATGCCCGGCATTGAGCTGGAGGTGGACGTCATCTCCGACGGCACCGATGTCCTGATTCCCGGCATCATGGAGCACATTGAGCGCGCAGGCGTGCACTCAGGCGACTCCATTGCGGTCTATCCGCCCTGGAACCTGACCGACCGCTTCCTGCGCAAGATCTGCGACTGCTCTGAAAAGCTCGCCCTCGCATTGGGCACCAAGGGCCTTGTCAACATCCAGTACCTGATCTACGACAACGAGCTCTACGTCATTGAGGTGAATCCCCGCGCCAGCCGCACCGTACCCTACATCTCCAAGGTCACCGGTGTACCCATGGTCGATCTCGCCTCCCACGTCATGCTCGGCGAGCGTCTCGCCGACCTGGGCTACGGTACGGGCCTGCACCGCACCCCGCCCTATGTGGCCGTCAAGGTCCCGGTCTTCTCCTTTGAGAAGCTCTCCGACGCCAACTCCATTCTCGGACCCGAGATGAAATCTACGGGCGAGGTGCTCGGCATCGGCAAGACCATGGCGGAAGCACTCTTCAAAGGCCTTTCCGCCGCCGGCTTCTCCGTGCCCTCCCGCTCGGGCTCCAGCGGTGTGCTCATCTCCGTGGAAGAAAACGACTACCAGGAGATCATCTCCCTGGCCAAGCGCTTCTACGACCTGGGCATCGCACTGTATGCCACAAGCGGCACGGCCAGCGCCATTGCCCAGCTCGGCATTCCGGTCATCTCCGTGCCCAATGCCACCGAAAGCCCCGTCCTCATGGAGCTCATGGAGAGCGGCAAGCTGAGCTACATCATCTATACCGGCGCCGTAAAGGACACGACAGTGGGCGACTACACGCTATTGCACCGCCGCGCCATGCAGCTTGGCATTCCCTGCCTCACCAGCACCGATACCGCCTCCGCGCTGGCGCAGATCATTGAGAGCCGCTTCACGCTCTCCAACACGGAGCTTGTGGACATCAACAGCATGCGTCCGTGGAAGCAGCGGATTCCGTTTGCCAAGATGCAGTCCTGCGGCAACGACTATATCTTCGTAGAGAACTTTGACGGGTCCATCACCTGCCCAGAGAGCCTGTGCGTAGACCTGTGCACACCGCATTACGGCATCGGCGGCGACGGCATCGTGCTCATGGAAAAGTCCCGGATCGCGGACGCTAAAATGCGCTCGTTTAACCGGGACGGCAGTGAAGGCCGCATGGCCGGCAACAATATCCGCTGCGTAGCCAAGTACCTGTATGACAGGGGCTATGTACACTCGGAGTCCATGACCATTGAGACCATCAGCGGAGTCCACCATCTGCAGCTTTACCTGCGCGACGGCAAGGTCAACTCAGTCTCCGTCAACATGGGCATCGCCCATCTCGCCCCTGCGGACATCCCTGTCAAGGCATCAGGCGACAAGGTCATCTCGCAGAGCGTATCCATCGGCGAGGAAGCCTACGCCATCACCTGTGTCAACGTGGGCAATCCGCACTGTGTTGTCTTCCATGATGCCATCGACACGTTGGATCTGGAGAAAATCGGACCGACCTTCGAGTTTGCCGATATCTTCCCGGACCGCGTCAACACCGAGTTCGTGCGCGTCGTCAACCCCACCACCCTGCGCATGCGCGTATGGGAGCGCGGTAGCGGGGAAACCCTCGCCTGCGGTACGGGAGCCTGTGCAGCCGTGGTTGCCGCCGTGGAAAACGGACTGTGCGAGAAGGACCGGGATATCACCGTCAAGCTGCTAGGCGGCGACCTCATCGTGAACTATACCGATGAGCGTATTCTGCTTACCGGCAACACCTCTCTTGTCTATGAGGGCGTGTTTGAATACTGATCTACAATACAGCACCTGAGCGACAATTCAGGGACATACAAACGGGAGTCCCGCCTCTTCGATCCTGAAGATTCGCGGACTCCCGTTTGTTCTACTCCAGCATGTGTCTTTGCGCTGTGCCTCTGGATGTCGCCTACGCGGACATCGCTTTGTATCATCAAAAAGCCCCCTCGGCTGTTGAGGGGGACATAGTGGTGCAGATCTCTGTCTTAATTGCTGAGCCAATCAAGCGAATCGGGGTATATATACTTCAAATCATTATCTTTACAATATAATTCAGCATAAGAATCTCGAGGAACAGTAAAAGTAATACCTTCACTTCTTGAGAAAGAATTGTATCCGATACTTGTTACGCTGTCTGGTATGATAACACTTGTAAGTGCTGGACAATCATAAAATGTCCATTCTCCGATTATGGTTATTCCATCTGGGATCGTAATTTCTGTAAGTGATTCACAATATGAAAATACCCAAGCTCCTATTTCTTCCATCAATACAGGGAGAGTAATACTTGTTAGGGATTTGCAATCCATAAATGCACCTTCATCAATGACCTTCACACTATCTGGAATTATAATATTCTTAATTGAGCTAAAGCTAAATGCAGATGATCCTATAAATGTTACGCTTCTCGGGATTATGACATCAGTTAATAAACTATGTGAAAATGCACTGCTTCCAATCGTTAGTGTCCCATCGGGAACAATGTATCGTGTTAATGTAGATGAGCACGGATAATGAATTAAACGATTGTCTGGTTTGCTGAAAAGGACGTCGTCAATCATCTGCAAATATGGATGATCTTTTGATACAGTTATTGTTTCGAGCGCCTTACAGCTACCAAATGGATCATCACCTACAGAAATCACACTATCTGGAATCACAATGCTTGATAAGTTGTTACAGCCATAAAATACTTCATCTTCGATTGTATCCAGACTGTCTGGCAAAGACACAGTTATCAAGGATTCACAGTCAGAAAAACTCCCTGCCTTAATACAAGTTACACCATTTTCTATTGTGAGACTGGTCAATGACTGACAGCAATAAAAAGCTTCTTTTCCAATTTCAGTCACACTACCTGGTATTGTGATATCAGAAACAGCGCTAAAGCAAAACGCTCTTTCTCCAATTTCTTTGAGTCCTTCAGGAAAAGACACTTTCTCCAATGCACTGCAATCTGAAAAAGCCCTTTCACCAATCACAGTTACGCTGTCAGGAAATGTTATTCCTGTCAGTCCTTTGCATCTATAAAATGCATTATCACCAATTATTTGTATTCCTTGAGGGATTGCAAAATCTCCATAACGAAACACCGGGAATGCGCTAACCAGTCTTTTATCTTTTTTGCTGATTAACATTCCTGAACCAAAAATAAAGTTTGGATGCTTTCTTGAAATATCTATTTGGTTAATTGCGCTATACTTAAATGGATTAGTTCCAATGCTAATTAATGCATCTGGCAAATTAATGCTTGTGAGGGATGTGCATTCCGAAAATGCTCCATCTCCGATACTCGAAACACTTTCAGGTATACGAATACTTGAGAGTGATTGACAGTTTGAAAAGGCTTCTTTACCGATGCTAATAACCCCTTCAGGGAGTGTTATGCTGGTACAAGATTTCAAATAGTAAAACGCTCTTTCTTCAATGCTTGTCACTCCATTAGGAATAGTAATGCTAGTCAATGATATACAATAGCCAAATGCTCCGGGCCCAATGCTTGTGACACCATCTGGAATAAGTATGCTTTCTAAATCCTCGCATTCATAAAACGCTTTCGCACCAATATTAGCTACAGTATCTGGAATAGTGATACTCTTAACTGATCGCCAATTATAAAATGTATTATTCCCAATACTAGAAACCACTTTTCCGTCAATCGTATCAGGAATTTGTATGGAGTAAACTCCGTATGTTTTGCCAATATACTTGTTGATTTCAACTGTTTTATCTTGCAGCACAGTGTATTGCCAATCTCCACTGGTGAGTAGTTCAGGTTCTATTACTTCCTCATTATTAAACTGCAAATTGTTTTTTAAGCAGTATTCTTCGAGATTTGAATGTTCTGGGACCGTCACGATAACATTTTCGCATTCATAGAAAGCAAATTTACCGATGCTTTCAACACTATCAGAGAATATAACTTTAGCAATATTATTGGACTTGAAAAAGGCCCCTTTCCCGATACTAACTACACTATCCGGTATTCTGATTGTTTCTAGTGATTTGCATGTAGCGAATGCATAATCACCAATCATCTTGATTCCTTGCGGAATAGTGTATTCTTTTTTTTCAAACGCAGGAGGATAACAAACCAACTTCTTTTCAGCCTTGTAAAAAAGCACTCCATCAATTGAAGCCAAATAAGGATGATCAAGAGAAACGCTAATTTCAGTTAATACGGTACAGTCAACAAATGGGTTCCCAACAATATCCGTAACTTTTCTGCCATCTATTTCAATTGGAACTGTCACTTTTTCTTCCATCCCATTGTATTTGCTTACTGCAATGGTGCCATCGGTCAACAGCCGGTATTCCCAATCTCCACTTGTTATTACTTCATTCTCCGCAGCGCCAAGCAGTGAGCATGAAAAAAACACTAGAGAACAGATCAGGATAAAAGCGATACATTTTTTCAAGTTGACACTCCTTCCTTTAATTGACAATTGCTTAGCCTTAGCCTTTATTCTCCGCATAAATTCGACAGGAATAGCTGAAAAACCTTCAATCGTTATTTTTTCTCCGTTTCCACTCCAAAAAACCGCTCTATGGACGTATAGGGATAGCCTGAAACGGATGAAAACCAGAGACTCACCCAGATTGCCTAATGGTTGTTACCCTGACTACTATGATGGAGGAAGAACAGATGTACGCGATAATCGAAGATTCCTGCCGTATTAACGGCGAAGAGGTACAGACCTTCGGACGCACTGTTGACTATGGGAATACACTGATTGAGGTGGAAGCCGGAACCACTGGTTTCCGGGGAGGTTGCGACAGAGGCAAAGGCGCAAGAGCCTATCTGTCTCTGGATGTTTACCAGGGTGATTTTCTCTTCTCTCCCATAACGGACGATAACGGTAGAGTCACCGGAATCGAGATCGCCTGCTGCGGCGATGACGCTCTGATGTCCCTGGCTGAGTCGCTGGATTTCGCCATGAAGGCATTCATTGATCAGTGCACCGATGAGGCAGACCGCTAATGAGGCGGCATGCCTTTTTGCTGAAGGAGGATATTGGCTTTGTTTATTGATCACGCAGATGTTACCGGTCAGGAAACGAACTGCATGTACCGGCACAGAATCGAAATAACAGATGAAGCCCCATAGAAAGAGGCCGTCCAGCATGACTACGTTTGCGCTGAGTACCTGAACGGGTACCGGAGCAAGGAGAACTTCGTCAGCAGCGACTGTATCGCTGTTGAGTTTGGCAACGATCACTCGGAGAACCCTGTGGACTGGGTGAAGCCGGAACGCATCCACGCCGCTCTTCCCAGCGTCGCAATGGCCGTCCATTACAGCCGGAACCATATGCGCATCAAGAAGGGCAAGACAGCCAGGCAGAAGTTCCACATCCTGCTTCCGATCAGATTGATCACTGACTCCAAGGCCCATGCCGATCTGAAAAAGAGACTGGCGGATGCTCTTCCGTACGTTGACCTCAATGCCCTGGACGCCGCTCGTTTCTTCTATGGGACGGACGATCCCCGGGTGGAGTTCTATCCCGGTGGCAGAACGATCAACGATATCCTGGAAGAGGAAGACTTCAACAGCGGAATGGGCCAGGGCCACTACGGCGATCAGTCCATTCCCGAAGGCCGCCGGAACGCCACCATGAGCCGGAAAGATCGTGAAGCGGTTTGGCTATAACGAGGAAGCCCATGAGATCTTCCTGAAAGAAGCTGCAAAGTGCGATCCTCCGCTTGAAGATCATCAATTGGAGAAAATCTGGCACAGTGCGGCAAAGACGGTTAAGTGGGCTGAAAACCATGAAGGGTACATTCCCCCTGAACAGTTCAACGCCATCGGCAGCCTGAAGCCGGATGATTATTCCGATGTTGGCCAGGCGAAAGTGATCGCCATGGACTGCGCCGCGGAACTGGCCTTTACACCCGGCACAGACTTTATCCGTTTCACGGGTAAACGCTGGGAGGAATCGAGATCGAAAGCTCTAGGTCTGGTCATCGAGTTCCTGGACCGTCAGCTGGAGGAAGCCACTACCTGCGTGGAAACAACGGCAAAGCGTCTGATGGATCTCGGTGTGAGCGAAGAGGCAATCAATGCCCGTGGGAAAGCTCTCCAGAAAGGAAATTTCCACAACACTTCACCGATAGGAGCAGTCTTATGCGTGACGTTTTTCATTGGGCCTTCATCGGTGCTGGTACGCTGGCCCGGCAGGTAGCAAAGGAGATCACCGCAACCGGGCGCCACAAGGTGGTCTCTGTATACACACACAATCCCGAGAAATGCCGGGAGTTTGCAGATGCATGGAATGCGCATGCCGCCGCGAGCGGCGAAGAAGCCATGCTGCACCCCGGTGTCGACGGCGTGTACATTGTGACACCACACACCAGCCATGCAGACTATGCGCTGCAGGCCATCTCCCTTAGCATACCGGTATTGTGCGAGAAACCCTTTTCCACAGACAGTCAGAAGACCGGAGAAGCGCTGCAGCTTGCGCAGGAGCGGCATGTCTACTGCGCGGAAGCTATGTGGTCCTGGTTTTCTCCCATCGCACAGCAGATGAAGACCTGGTATGACAGTGGAGAATACGGAAGCCTACAGAAGTTCCGCATGACCTATCATCTCAAGAGCATCCATTATGCTCCGCGCGTTTCCGACCCAATGCTTGCAGGCGGTGCGCTGCTGGACATCGGGATCTATCCCCTGACCTATGCCTACCGGCTCATGGGATATCCTGACCGGATCGAATGCCATGGCAACCTCCAGGGAGGCATCGATACCGGGGAAACCATACTGCTTTCCTGGAAGGACGGCAGACACTGTGAGATCTATGTATCCATTATGGATTTTCACGGACTGGAAAAGCTCACGCTCAAGGGCACCAAGGGCAGTACCAAGCTCTGGTTTTACCACTCGGCAAACCACGTTTCCCTGCACAGGCGCCACGGTCAAACAGCCCGTCTTTGCGCATCAGGCGGATATGTCAACGAGTTTGACTGCGTTGCTCATGAGATCCGGGAGGGTCTCACGGAAAGTCTGCTCGTCCCGCACAACGCAACACTTGATGTCATGCGCATCATGGACGAATGCCGAAGGCAGATGGGGCTGGTCTATCCATTCGAAGCGAACCCTGGCTGAATTCGGCATAAGCTCGGATGCTTTTCCCGAAGATCCTCTACTCTGTTCCCCGCCTGTATCCCGGGATGGTTTATTTCCCGGGCAGGCGGGGTTCTTTGATTTGCGCAGGTTAGGATGAAGCGCGACTCTGGGATCTTTCACGCGCACCTGCCGGATTCACCGTCCTATCCAGGAGAGAACCGCGGTCGAATAGTCAGCCGCTTGCAGACGCTTCAAGAAACGCCAATACGCGCTCATTGAAATCCTTGGCTTCCTCATAGGCGGCATGTCCGAGGTCCTGATATACATGTAGCTGACTTCCATGTATCCGCTCATGCAGTTCATAGGATGCCTGAATGCCCACAGTTTGATCCTCCGCGCCGCCGATGACCAGCGTAGGACAGTCAATCTGATCAAGTTCCTCACGGGCACTGAAACCAAGAATGGCCCTCGCATTCACCAAAAATCTGTCGTAGCTTTTCGGTTTTCCGATTGCCCCGATGACCGGGTATATCTTCCGAAACTTCTGCAGGTAAGCTTCAGAATATCCTTTCTCCGCTGTATCGATCATCAGCGCCTTATGGTTTCCCTGTTCAGCCAGGGCGATCCACCGTTTCACACAGCTTTCTATGATCTCGTTAACACTCGGGGCGGTTACTGCCAGCACGAGTGTTTCAACCAATTCAGGGTGATCAATCGCAAGGCATTGCGCGATCATTCCGCCCTGAGAAACGCCCATAACGGAAGCTTTCCTGATTCCAAGCTGACGCAAAGCTTCAGCCTGATCCGTAGCCATGTCCTGGATAGAATAACCGGTGACCATCTCATCTTTCCGGCTGAACATGAACACCGTAAATTGCTCAAAGAAAGGCTTGTAAGGCTTTGCCAGCAGCAGCGCTTTCCCTCTCACCGTCGCCAATCCATCGGATAGGCCCGGGAGGATAATGAACACACGTTCTCCACGTCCGAAGGACACATAAGACATCTTCGTGTTGCCAATTGCCACATCCCCATGATTTGTGTTCCAGAGCATCTGTATCACAGTCTCCTTGTCATAACCGCGACCGCGCAGGGTATGCGGCCTTCCGCCAGCGTGATCTGAACGTCCGCATACCCTGCATCCAGAAAGAACTGACGGTAGGTATCTACAGTAAACTGTCGTTTGAAATCTGCACCCGCTTTCCCAACAGCCTTGGAAAAGCCATTGTTTTTCCCGTCTTTGTCCCTGTTCATGTACGTGGGAATGATCAACACTCCACCCGGCCTGCATACACGATTCAGCTCGTCAAGTGCCTTTATCGGCTCATCCAGAAGATGGATCACATTCCCTGCAACCACTTTGTCAAAGGCTCCATCCGGGAAATCCAACGACAGTATATTGCTATGTCCGAAGGTGATATTTTGAAACCTGGAGCAGTTCTTCTTCGCCTTCTGTATCATCCTTGGTGCATAATCAGTGGCTGTCAGTGCTTGACATTTTTCTGCGATCACAGCGCTGAGTAAACCGGTTCCGCAAGCGCATTCAAGCACACGGTCGTCTCCTTGGATCAGCTCCCCCATGATGTGACGCAGTTCGCGATGTGTCTTTCTGTTGATCATATTCACAAAAACATCATAAACCCACGCCACTCTATCCCAAAACATAGCTATGCACTTCCTCCTACGCCACACCGGCTCATCGTAACCAAGCTTCCATCAATTGATGCTTTTTAGTCCTCATAAAGATCATTGAATGCTTTCCTTTTGTGGCACCGTTGTCAACGCTGGCACAGATGAGCTGAGAACCATCCGGTGACAAGCTTTTCCCATGCGGCTTGCCTGTCAGGTACTCTGGGTACTTCTCGCGTATTGTCCAACGCCGACCTCATCGTATCTCAGATCCCCGAAAAAAGCAGAACCTCTTTACTTCCCAGAATCGCAAGTTTTTATACTAGGCTTGCCACTCAAAAGGGCTAGAACATAAGTAATTACTGTATTGACACCACTCCTACATGCTAGTATAATTTTGATGGTTTTTATACTAGCATGTAGAGGATGTACATGTCGTGTACCCAGGCATTAGCAACATCGTGACAATACCTAGCAGTGCAGGCGACAAAAAGATCATCGTAGCTT
>JAFUZB010000203.1 GCA_017476845.1 Clostridia bacterium | reverse complement strand
CGGACTGGACAACATGGAAGACGACGACATCACGATCTACTACACCATCGATGGCTCCCTGACCGATGCGGACAGCCCGATCTATACCGGCGAGCCGGTGTGGCTGCCGGGCAACTATTCGGATCTGCATGCGGTGGCGGTCAACCGCTACGGAAAGGCAAGCAATACGCTCTCGATCCGCTACAAGGTCCTTGCCAAGCCCTATCCGCTCACCTCATATTCCATCAACGATACCGGCTCAGGCTTGCAGCTATGTCTGACGACCTGGGACCAGTTCCGTGCGGTCTATGGAGATGCCGAGCGCATGGAGGAGGTCCGCATGTCCGGCATCGCGGACAACTGCCAGAAGCGCATCTATTCCTGGGGCTATGCTGTGTTCTATATGCAGTCCGGAAAGCAGCTCTTGGGTGAACTCTACTTCACCCAGTCGGTCATGAAGGCGCCCAGAGACACGGGCATCGGCGACTCGGAGACGGAAGTGACGGGCAAGTACCGCGATATGGGACAGGTGGAAAGCCCGTCGGGCAACCGCGGACTCTATGAGAACGATACGGGCAAGGGCAAGATCTACAAGCAGGAGGATGGCACGAAGATCATCCGCTATACTGCCAATACCGCGGATTCGCACCACTGGCAGCTGGAATATACCCTCTCCAGGGAGGGCATTGTGGTGGCGGTGGACCAGCTCTATATCCCGTAACCAAGGGAGGAAGAACGCGTGTTCTCACTCTGGCTTATCCTGATTGTGCTTATCTTGATCTTGCTTGTGGTGTATGCGATGCTGAAGCTTCGGCGGGAAAAGCACCGCAGCGACAGGCGCACGGAGGCGATCCGTCAAAGCCGCATGTATCCCGCGATCCTGGAGATGCTCACTCTGGCCTCGCAGCACATCATTGCCCAGGTCCGCGTGACCGGGGACGACATCACGGTGCGCTTCCTTGACCCGCGCCATGAGGCCTTGGGCTACAGTATGCAGGAACACGGCTTTGAGCCGCTGGAGGAGCGGTTTACACTGGCCCTCGCGCAGGCGCTGGCCCTCGATTTTCCGTTCCTCTCCGATGAAAAGCAGTACCGTCTGGTGGAGACCAGACGAAGCAGCACGGACGGCACAGGGCGTGTCGCGTATGCCTACGAGCTGACGATGGAACGGAAGTCCCAGCTCATGCGGCAGATCAACAGACGATAGAAGGGGAGAAACCTATGCTGAAAATCATGCTGAAGGATCGTGAAGGCCGTCTTCTCCATGAGGCGCAGACCCCAGGGGAAGAGCTTGCGCTCGTAGTGGACCGGGAATATGAGGCCGGAGATACGTATGTGATCGAGGGGGCCAAGTATGTAAAGGTCCAGATGGACGTGACGCTGCAGAGTGCGACCGTCTATGCTCCCAATTCCGTTATGCACTGGACGGTACCCTTTGGGGCCGACCGGGATGCCTATGCACCTTTCGCGTTTGCGGGCAAGCGGCACCTGATCCGCGTATGGGCAAAGCGCGCATCGGAGGAAATGCATGTCGTATCCCGCAACAGCCATGATCTGCGCGGCGATACGGACTTTTTCCCGCATGCCACTGCGAACATTGAGACCCGCGGCGAGAGCTGCTTTGCCGCGCGCAATGTGATTGACGGTGTCCATATGAACCATGGGCACGGGGAATGGCCCTACCAGAGCTGGGGGATCGGCACCCGTGAGGATGCCCAGCTGCGCATCGACTTCGGGCGCAGGGTGGCGGTCAAAGGGGTTCGCGTGCTCCTGCGTGCGGATTTTCCGCACGACGCGTGGTTCAAGGCTGTGACCGTTCGGGACGATGAGGGAAAGGAAACACGCCTGGAGCTTGTCAAGACAGATGCTTGGCAGGACTTCCCGCTGGATACGGTGACCGGAAGCCTTGTCGTGGACAACCTGGAAAAAGCGGATGATCCGAGTCCGTTTCCCTCCCTGCGCGGCATTGAGGTCCTGGGATGCGAAACCTAAAAAACCGTGGAGCATAGTGCTCCACGATTTTTTAGGTTTCAGCCTCCTTGGGCCATCTTCTGGAACGCTTCGAAGTATTCTGTACCCTCATCAACACGGATATCAAAGATACTGTTGGCCAGTGTAGCGACGAGACCCTCGGGCACCTTTTCCTCCCCGTCATCGCGGCAAGGGGAGGAAAGGGTGGCAACGTACGTTTCGCTGCCAGGGACCAGATAGCCGAATTCGT
>JAFUZB010000202.1 GCA_017476845.1 Clostridia bacterium | reverse complement strand
TCGATATCCAGAAAGGCCAGATCGACCCGGTTCACTTTCGCGTATTCGACCACCATTTTCGGCTTGTTAAAGCCCGTGATCATCGCGTTCGGCACGACCTCCTCCAGAATCTTCAGACCGTAGTTGAGAATGAGTTTGTTGTCCTCCACCATGATGACTTTAGGCGATTCGTCGCTCTCGGACGCAGTGGAGAACAGCGTGCCAATGTCTACCTCCAGAACCCGGGCAAGACGGGTAATCATAGAGGCGTCCGGCAGATGGATTCCGTTTTCCCATTTGGAAATCGTGGTATTATTGACGAACATCAGGCTTGCAAGCTGATTCTGAGAAAGGCCCTTTTTCGTCCTCAGGTTTCTTAATGTATCCGCAAACAGGGTGTTCATGGGATCAATCCGCCTCCTTATCTTTTTATATAATAACCCGGTGCCATCACGAAAGCAAGCAGGAAGGGACAAGGGAGGGGTTGAGATTCCGGCAACCCCCTTGACCGTGGCAGAGATAAAGCCATAGAATGATATAGGACAAATTTCATTCATACAAGGAGGTTCCTATCATGAAACAGACGCTCATTCTCGGCAACATCATCACCATGGACCCCAAGCGACCTACTGCCAAGGCGGTCCTGGTCAGGGACGGCGTATTCGCCTATATTGGAGACGCGGAGACGGCGAAGCAGATTGCCGCGCCGGACGCGCAGGTGCTGGACTACGGAGAGAACTGCATCTATCCCGGCTTCCTGGAATCCCACTGCCACAGCTATCTGGCCGGTGACCGCGCCATCGGGCAGGCGAACCTTGCGCCGGTCGGAATGACCGACTATGCGAAATACCGCGAGATCATCAGGGACTACATCCAAAAGAACCCGCAGCGCACGTTCTACATGGCAGCAGGCTGGGTTGAAAACGACGAATACGTCACCAAGGCGTACCTGGACGAGATCTGCCCCGACAAGATCCTACTCATGCAGACCGGCGGCGGACACTCCATGCTCCTCAACTCAAAGGCTCTGGAATGGGCGGGCATTGACGCGGCCTATGCGAAGAAAATGGGCTATGATCTGGTGCATGTGGACGAGAACGGCGAGCCGGATGGCTACATCTGTGAAGCACCTGTGTTTGAGCTTTATCCCAAGCTGCCCACGACCCTTGAGAACGCCAAGGACTATTTGCTCGCCTGGCAAGACATGGCGTTTGCAAACGGCTACACCGCAGTGGCCGACGCCGGTGTGGAGGTTACCAATTCCATCGCTGTCAAGGCTTTCTACGAACTGGAGCAAGCGGGCAAGCTGAAGCTGCGCACCTACGCCTACCTGATGTGCCCGGACAATCCCGCAGACCCTAAGGCGGAGGTTGCCCGCATCGCTGCGGACCGCGCAAAATACAGCGGAGAATACTTCCATGTGATCGGCGTCAAGACGTTCCTTGACGGCGTGACCGAGGCGCACACCGCATGGCAGAACCAGGATTATCTGGACCAGCCGGGTTATCACGGCAACGAGCGTTTCAACGACCATGACAAGATGGTGGAACTCATTACAGCGGCGGACGCGGAGGGCCTCTCCGTCCATGTCCATTCCGAGGGCGGCGGCGCGACCCACTTCATGCTCGGCTGTATCGAGGACGCTGAAAAGCGCACCGGCGATATGGACCAGCGCAACGTGCTGGCGCATCTGCATTTCGTCACCGACGAGGATATCCGCCGCATGGCCGCAACCGGCTCTGTCCCGGCGGTGCCCCCGCTCTGGACGGCGGCGATTCCGGGCTTCTATGATATTGAGGTCTCTTATGTCGGCAAGGAGCTGGCGGAACAATCTTACCCGATCAAGTCCTTCTTTGACGCGGGCGCATGTGCGGTCTTCCATTCGGACTATCCGGTTTCTCCCTCGTTCAACATCCCGCACAGTATTTACATGGCGGAAACCCGCGCGCTTCCAAAGTCGTTCGGCATTGAAGCGGATACGCAGCATAATATTAAGGAGGCCATCACCCGCGAGCAGTCCCTTCGGGCACTGACCATCAATGTCGCGCATGCATGGCGCCAGGAACATCGCCTGGGCTCCATCGAGTTTGGCAAGATCGCCAACATGACTGTGTATGACTGCGACTTCCTGCATGACGACATCGAGAAGGTCGCTGAGGCCAAGCTCGTCGCCACCATCGTGGACGGTGAAGAAGTCTACAAGGCCTGACAGCAAGCATTGCCAGGAGGATGCCTGTCAAGGGGACATAGAGAACCTCCCACGGCTCACGCATGAATTAAAAATGTATTTCAACGATATGAACAACTCCCATAAGGACGCCCTTCATGCTGTCCAAGTTCCCGTCATGCAGGGTGGCGAACGCCATAAATGTTGTCCCTGTGACGTCCCCGTTCATAGTCCTGCAACATGATTGTAATTCATGCGTTAGCCGTGGAGAACCTCCCCTTGACACCGGTTTCCCGTGTCAGGTCCGTGGGTTATGCAGATTGCTTTGTATGATAGCGAAGGGAGCACAACATGAAGGCAGATAGGATCATTAAGAATGCAAAAATCTTCACATCGAACGCAGATATGCCGCAGGCTGCGGCGCTTGCAGTAAAAGATGGCAAATTCGTCTATGTGGGCGACGAGGCGGGACTTTCAGCCTATGAGGGCGAGGCCACTGACCTCGGCGGCAGGTTTGTCATGCCCGGTATCATCGACAGCCATGTCCATGTCACCATGCCTGTCGGATTCGAATATACGGATTTGGGGATGCGTATTGAGTGCAACGGCAAACAGGAAGCCCTGGACATTATGTCTGACTATGTCAAAAAGAATCCCGGTGAGAAGCGTTACAGATTCCTTATGGAGAAAAAATTCCTGAACGGGGACGATTTCGTAAAGGAGGAGCTCGATGCGATCTGCCCGGATGCAGAATTACAGATACAGGAAGCTGAATGCCACAGCATCTGGGTCAACTCAAAGATACTTGAAAGACACGGAATCAATGACGACACGCCGGATCCCGTGCCGGGACTGGCCTATTATGTAAGGAAAGATGGTCATGTGACCGGAAACATGTATGAAGGCTCAACGGAGGTTCCGATCATTCTCGATAGCGCAATGGAGCTGACCGATGAACAGATCGATGCGGCTCTCCAGCGCTGGATTGATTTTTCTGTAAGCGCCGGTGTGACGGGTGTCTTTGACGCCGGTATTCCGGGTTTCCCCGCGTTCCATGAGCGGGTTTATCAGCGCCTGTGCGAGTTGGATAAGCAGGGAAAGCTGCCCGTTTATATTGACGGCTGCTATGTGATTGCATCCCACAGGGAGGCTGAGGAAGGCCTGAAGGAGCTCAAGCGCTTCCAGCGTACATATAACACGGAACATCTGAATATCCACACCCTGAAAATTTTCCAGGACGGCACGCAGAAGATCCATACCGCGGCAATGGTTACGCCATATGTGGATACCCATACTACAGGATCTACCGCTTTATCCGCAGAGGAGACTGCGGAGCTTCTGATAAAGCTCAATGAGGCCAATCTGGATCTGCACCTTCACACCGTGGGTGAGCGCGCTTCCCGTGTGGTTTTGGACGGCGTAGAACTCGCCAGGAAGGAGTTAGGAGATAAGCTCCATGTGAGGGTCACCTGCGCACATTTGGAGATTCAGGGCGATGCGGATCTGGAGCGTTTTGCAAAGCTTGGCGTGTTTGCAAATTATACGCCCTG
>JAFUZB010000201.1 GCA_017476845.1 Clostridia bacterium | reverse complement strand
CCACCTGAGATCACCCACCGGCGGCTGCGCATACGGAATGCCGGTATAGATCTCCACGGCCTTATCCTCGGTATAGACGCCGGTCAGAGCGCCCTGAGTCACATGCCGCACGGGGGTGACCCCGCCGCTATTCTCTGTGGCAGGTACCCGATGAACCGGCGGCCTGGAGACAAAGTAGATGCCGGTGAGGAGAAGAAGAAAGGCGAGGAAGCTGAGAAAGCGCACGCCGCGCCCCACCGAGCCAAGGGAGGTGAGGCGTAGGGCAATGAAGATGAGGGTGCACACCAGGGCGAGGACAAAGCCTGCCAAGGTGTGCTTGGACAGCTCCAGGAGCGCAAGAAAGAGAAGAAGAATGACAAGGAGACAGAGAATATAGCCTGTCCCGCGCGAACTCGTCTGTGTCACAGCCATCCTCCGTCATTGCACCTTCAGCGAGATGATGTAATCCGTGTTTTCACCGGCCTGCGGTACCTGCGCTGCCTTGAACCAGGTCACGCTCTTTCCCAGCTCCTTGAGGGCACAGTCAAGGTGCAGCATGGCGATGCCGATGTCGATCTTCTGGACGTCCCAACCGCTCTCGCTCACATAGCCGCGGCTGTGCGCCTCATAGAAGTGCACGGTATCCCTGTCCAGCACAAGGCGCCAGGGCTGCTTGTTGACGGCGGAGGGGGAGAAACGGACGGCCTCAAAGGCATCCGTGAGATCCCCGGCCTTTTCCGGGGTGAGGGCGTGCGCAAAATCCCCATCAAAGAAGATGTCACCAAAGTCCATCCGGGTCTCGGCTTTGACGCCTTTTCGCATCATGGTTTCGCGCAGCGACATATTCTTTGCAGGGTAGCCCAGGGGCGTCACGCAGGGCATGACCTCACCCTCTGAAAGCTCCACTGCCTTTTCAAAGGCTGGCCGGTCCATGGTGCCTGCAATCCAAGTGGTACCGATGCCCATGGCCTGGGCTTTGAGCACGACCTTCTCCATGACAAAACCGAAGGCGAGCTCTGCGTCCGTTGCTTGCGGCATTTTGCCGGCAAGGAAGAGATCAGTGCCGACAATAACAGGGGAGGAGAAGCCTTCCAGAAGCTTCCAGGTCACCTTCTGGCCGCAGGGATTGTCCTGGGCCGCATCCGACTGGGCGTAGGCAAGAAGGGCCTCCCTGTCCTCCTTCTTCAGGCTGTCGCCACTGAAGGTGCGCACAGAGCGGCGCGCCTTGACAAGCTCAAGCAGACTCATGCTTTCAGGCCCTCCGTCCAGGTCGAAAGATCCTCGGGAGAGATCTCTCCGCCCAGGCGCTTGCCTTCATCGACCGTGGCCTGAGGGGAAATGAGGGAACGGATGCGCGCTGCGGTCTGACCTATGTCGCTTCCGCCGGAGGTGCAGAAGGGGATGACGCGCTTTCCGGAGAAATCGTGCGCGTCCAGATAGGTGTCCACGACGCTGGGCTCGCGTCCCCACCATACGGGGAAACCAAGGAAAACGGTGTCGTAGTCCTTCAGGTCAGGACCATTTTCGGCAAGCGCGGGACGGCTGTCCGGATTGGACATCTCGATGGTGGAGCGGCTCTCCTTGTTTCTCCAGTCCAGATCAGGGGCAGTATAGGGAACGGCGGGGGTGATGGCGTAGAGGTCGGCACCCTCGACGCGAGCGAGCGAACGGGCAACATTTGCGGTCACGCCGCTGACGGAAAAATACGCTACGATAGCTTTGCTCATTGAGTGACACTCCTTTTGCAGCCTCTCCTGCAGATGCGGCAGGGAGGGAATCAGGCAGGAACCCGGCTTAACAACGGATTGCGTACCTGCAGGCATTCTAAGGGTGCCTGTAAGCATTGTCAATGACGCAGAAAATGTTGAGCAGACAAGGAAAAGCTTACCATCCGGGAAAGAGAGAAGCCCGTGCCGTAGGGCACGGGCTTATTTTATGGGGTCAGCTG
>JAFUZB010000014.1 GCA_017476845.1 Clostridia bacterium | reverse complement strand
GTAATGATGAGCATGCGCGCTTCTTCCTGGTTCATCTCCGTATCGTTCGGGACAAAACCAGCTTCATGAAGATTCTGTTCCACTACCGGATGTCTTCCATCCTTGATGGAAAGGGCACCATCCTCGGTAATGTTCGGCCGCACGTAGTGGTTTTCCACTGCCACACGTGCCAGCGCCGTAAGCGCATCCAAGGTTTTGAGTGCGAGTGCGGTACGCTGTATCCTCGCAATCTGTGCCGAGATTGCTTTCCTGATGTCATTGAACAGTCGCAGCTCCAGACGCACAGCCTGCTCCTGCGCCCCCATGATCTTCTGTTCCATTTCCTTGAGCTCTGGGGTCATGAACCGCTCTGCGTTTGTCAGGGTCTGCTTGCGTATATAATTGTCCGGAACCTGAGAAAGAAAGGACTTGGTCACCTCGATATAGTATCCGAATACCTTGTTGTACTGGACACGCAGATTGCGAATTCCGGTACGTTCACGCTCTTTGGCTTCCAGATCCAGAATCCATTCTTTGCCGTGTGTTGCAGCCTCGCGGTATTCGTCCAGCTCTTTGGAATACCCTTCTCTGATGATTCCACCTTCCGTAATGACAATTGGAGCATCGGGATGAATGGCGGCAGAAAGCAGCTGCGTGATATCCTCCAGTGGGTCAAGGGACTCCTTCACCGATCTTACCGCCTGACTCCGGCAATCGCTGAGCAGACTTTGCACAAGAGGAATACGTGATAAGGATGCGGCCAGTGCTAGGCAGTCACGCGCATTCAGGGACTGGTATGCCACCTTGGAAAGGAGACGTTCCACATCATAAACATGGGTTAATTCTTCGGCAATTTGTTCTGTCAACACGTGCTGTCCGTAGAATTCCTCGACCGCATCCAGTCGTTTGTTGATCTCCATGCGGTCAATGAGGGGCTGCTCAATCCAGGATCGAAGCAAACGTCCGCCCATGGCGGTGCTGGTCCTGTCCAGCAGTTTCAGCAGCGTCCCCTTGCGATTGTTGCCCCGTATGCTTTCCGTGAGCTCCAGATTGCGGCGGGTATGCGCATCCAAGAGCATATACCTGTCTCCCTGATACAATCTCAGAGATGTCATGTGCTCCAGGGCATTTTTCTGCGTATCTTCAAGATAACGCAGCAATGCACCCGCAGCCCCGATCATTTCCTTATCCTCATCGTTGAGTCCAAGAGAAGAAACACTCTGAAGCTGAAAATGTCTGCACAGAATGTCTGTTGCATTCTGTCTGGAAAACCATGCCGTACTCTGCTTGGAGGCCGCGGGAGAAGCTTCCCCGAGCAGCTCTTGCAGCTTTGCGAGATCCTGCGTGATGATCTCACTCGGGGCAATGCATGCAACCTCGTCGGCAAGTCTGCTCTGCGCATGCTCAATACGATAGACCTGAAATTCACCCGTAGAAACATCGGCAAAAGCTAAACCGCAAGTATCCCCAGACAACAGTACGGAGAGAAGATAGCTGGGTTTTCTCTCATCCAGCATCGCAGGATCATTGATCGTGCCCGGGGTATATACGCGAATCACGTCGCGCTCCACAAGTCCCTTGGCAAGTGCGGGATCCTCCAGCTGCTCGCATATAGCAACACGGAATCCTTTTTCCACCAGCTTTTCGATATAGTGGTCCACCGCATGAAACGGTACTCCACACATAGGCGCACGCTCCGGAAGTCCACAGTCCTTTCCGGTGAGCGTCAATTCCAGTTCGCGGGATGCCGTCTGGGCATCCTCAAAGAACATTTCGTAAAAGTCACCGACACGAAAAAAGAGCAGACAATCATGATACTTTTCTTTGATGCGCTGATATTGCTGCATCATAGGAGAAAGCGCCATAGTTCCATTTCCTTTCCTGGTTACATTTGTCTCCCGCATCCAGGACAACCGTTGCAGTTCCCAGAACATCCTGCTTGCTCGGCACCGCCCAGCAGCACACGCAACATATCGCTCACGTTATCCAGCAGTGCAGCGTAGGATGCCTGACAAGCTTCATATGAGGCAATTTCCGGACATGTGTCTCGCACACTCTGCGCTGCCTTCAGCCGCCTGGCTACCTCTGCGCGATCAATATGACCGGACTTTACAGCATCATTGAGGTCTGTATAGCAAGCGTCATATAATGCGTTTGCTTCCCTAGCCATTTCGCTTTGCATCATACATTCCTTTGCATGCTGCAAGTCGGTGTAGAGTGAACTTGCACGTATCGCATCGGCAAGTTCCAATGCCTTCTGATAGATGATTTCCATAATGTTTATGTAGCCCTGTCCTCGGATTCCATTCTCGAAGCAAGAAGCGTATTCTGTTTGATATCGGTGACGGTAACCTCCACAATCTGGCCAACATCGCTGCTGTCTCCGGGAAGCGTCACGGAGAGTCCATGTATGCCGCGTCCCGAAACCTGCGTGTCACAGCGTCTCGATAATCCTTCTACCAACACGGATTCCTTCTGTCCAAGGAAACGCCGCATCACATTTCTCTGGCATTCTTCCTGCAGTGCAATCAGCCGCTGAATACGCTCGCTGGCAACCTCCTGCGGAATCTGATCGGGCATGCGCGCAGCAGCCGTGCCTGTCCTCGGAGAATAAATAAAGGTAAAAGCGGAGTCGTACCCAACTTCCTCCACCAGCTCGAGCGTATGCTCAAACTGGGCCTCTGTTTCCCCTGGAAAAGCAACAATCAGGTCAGTGGTAAGGCCGATACCGGGAACGGCTGCTCTAAGCTTGCGTACCTTGTTCATATAGGCTTCTCTGGTATAATGCCTATTCATTTTGCGCAGAATCTCATCATCACCTGACTGAACAGGCAGGTGAAACTGCGGCAGTACGTGCCGGCTTGACGCCATAACATCAATCAGCGCATCGGATAGATCCTTCGGGTGGCTGGTCATAAAGCGGATCCGCTCAATCCCGGTCTGATCCAACAAACGAAGCAAGTCAGGGAAAGAACCCTCGGAAAGATCCTTCCCGTAACTGTTC
>JAFUZB010000200.1 GCA_017476845.1 Clostridia bacterium | reverse complement strand
GCATCTCGGGGATCGCTTCATCAGGATCCACAACGCCGCACTGGATCTGCTTCATGTATTCGTCCTTGATGGCAGAGATTTCTGCATACTGGGCGCTGAAGTCGATCGGTTCGGCAGAGTTGAAGGTGAAGCCGGAGATCTTGGATTCGGGAGCGGTCTCGCACTCTGCGAAGTACTTTTCCCACTGATCAACCACGGGCAGCGGATAGGTGCCGTTGAGGGTCTCTTCGCTGGCTTCCACAGAGTTCAGAGAATAGGAGCCCTGGGAGAAGCGCCACGGAGAATAGTTGCTGGTGCCCAGCTCGGTGCGGACAGCAACCTGGCCGAGGTTCTCGCCGTTCTCGTCGATGACGTCACGATAGTTGAAGTGCACGCCTTCGATACCGAAAGCAAGGATATCACGATACTTCTTGTTGGTGTTGACCAGTTCCTGATACTTCATCGCCAGTTCGAAGCGCTCGGGATCATCTTCGAGAGCCACGGAGAAAGCGGTCATGGAGCCCTGGACGCCGTCGGTGTTCACGAACGGGCCGGAGTACTTGGTCATTTCTACCCAGAAACCACGGGAGGGAGTGTAGTCATAGTCGTTCCAGGCCTGCACGAAGGAGATGTGGTGCAGCTTGCTGTCAACGGCATTCTCGGTCAGGGTCGGAGCATCGGGGTTGACCAGGCCGAGGTTGTACCACTTGTGCATGGTGCGATAGCGGTCCACAACGTCCTCATCCTCGAACACGGTGATGACCTTGGTGTCGCCGAACTTAACGCCGATGAGGGGAGTACGGTCGATGAAGTCGAAGGAGGATTCCACGCCGGCAGGAGCGCCACCGATGAACACGGGATACTGGCCCAGTTCAGGATTCTCTTCCATGTTCTTCTTCATGGCCACGAGGTAATCGGTCATTTCGTCCCAGGAGCTGATGGCTTCGGGGATCTCGATGCCGGCGTCCTGTGCGAACTGTGCGTCATAGACGATGAAGTTCATCGGAGCATAGTCCTTCTTCACCGGGATGGCATAGAGGTTGCCGTCGGTGGAGCGGGCCAGGTTCCAGATGTTCTCGGGCATGGTGGCGTACAGCTCGGGGGTCCATTCCTGAACCTTGCCCCAGATGTTGGCGAAGATGCCGTTGGAGACATTGTTGTTGAAGTTGTTGTACCAGGAGCAGGTGAAGTACATGTCATATACTTCGCCGGCCTGGATGGAGGTCTGCACCTCATCGCTGGACATGTAGACGATTTCGACTTCGCAGCCGAGCTCTTCGCGGGTGATCTTGTTGAGCTCTTCGAGGACTTGATCGTTGTCGATGGGCGCCGGGCTGTTGCCGTTGACCCAGGTCAGCTTCACATAGTCATCTGCGTGAGCCATGCTCATCAGGCCCATGACCATCATGAGAGCCAGAACCAGAGAAACCAGTTTCTTCATAATAGGGAATCCTCCTTTGTAATCTATTACACAGTGACATGGCTGTCACTGAAGTAACCTTGTTAGCCTGTGCTTGATACATCTATTTGGTATCGAGGATGATAGCAGATATGCCCTATGATGTCAACATCGTATTGTCCGATTCGGTATCAAACACTATGAGAATGTACATTTTCCGAGGCTCGGATTATCCTTTCACGGCACCGATTGTCAGGCCGGAAACGAAATACTTCTGGAAGAAAGGATAGGAGAGCGCGATCGGAACTACGGAGATGACAACCATGGCCATACGGACGGTCTCGGAGGGCACGCTGTTGACCGTGCCGGCCGTCATCATCTGCTGGTTTCTGGTCAGGAAGTCGATATTCTCTTCCAAGGAGATAAGCACATACTGCAGCGGGAACAGGTTATGTTTGTTGCCAGAAATGTAGTACTTGGCCATCATCCAGTCGTTCCAGTACGCAAAAGTCAGGAACAGACCGATCGTCGCAATGGCAGGAAGGGAGATCGGGAGCACGATCTGCACGAAGATGCGGATCTGTCTTGCGCCGTCAATCTTCGCCGACTCGATGATCGCATCCGGAACGGTGGTCTGGAAGAAGGTGCGCATGATAATGCAGTAGAAGCTTGAGCAGCAGATCGGGAGAATCAGGGCCCAGTAGGTGTCCTTGAGATGCAGGATCTGCGCGTTGATCATGTAGCTGGCCACCAGGCCGCCGGAGAAGAGCATGGGAATGAAGATGAACCAGGTGAAAAACTTGCGCAGGCGGTAATTCGGCCGGCTCAGGGCATAGCCCATGGTCGAGGTCGTAATGAGACCGAAGAGGGTGCCCACGATGGTCACGCCGATGGAATTGAGGAAGGCGTGGCCGATGTATCCGGTCTGCCTGCCCAGGTAGGTGTAGGCCGTCAGCGACAGCTCAGAGGGGAAATAGCTGTAGCCGTTCAAGCGGACCGAGGACTCCGAGGAGAAGGACACGATCAGCACCAGAAGGGCCGGCAAAAGGCACAGAAGGGCCAGGAAGATAAACAGAATGCTGATCCATACGTTGGTGGCAGGCTTAACGCGGTTAAAGGGTTGCGCGCTGCCTGTTTTTTTCTTTGCCATAGTGATTTCGCTCCTTTCTTCGCCGCAAGCGATCAGAACAGACCGGCTTCAGGGTCAATCTTCTTGACGATCAGGTTCGCCGCAACAATGGTGATGCAGCCGACCACGGACTGCAGGAAGGCAGCCGCAGAGGAAAGATTGACATCGGAGCGTTCCAGAAGTGCCTTGTAGACATACACGTCAATGGTCTGCGTGACGGACACCAGTGCACCGGAATTGCGTGTCGCCTGATAGAACAGACCGAAATCGGAGCGGAAGATGTTGCCCACGGCCATGATGAACATGATGGAAATGACCGGACGGAGGAGCGGCAGGGTGATGTACTTGACCTGCTGACCCTTGGAGGCACCGTCGATGAGGGCTGCCTCATAGAGCTCGGCGTCAATGCCGGTGATGGAGGCGAGATAGACCACCATGTTGTAGCCCATGCCCTTCCATACATTGAGGAAGACCAGGAAGTACATCCAGAAATTGACGTCGCGATACCAGTTGTGATTGGTTTCCCCCGTTGCAAGGCCCATCTTGCGGATCAGATTGTTGACCAAGCCCTGGTCGGTGGCCAGGAAGGCATACACAAAGTAGCTGATGACAACCCAGCTGAGGAAGTGCGGGAGGAACATCATGGTCTGACAGGTCTTGGCCAGCTTCTTGGAATACATTTCATTGAAGAGAATGGCCAGGCTGACCGGGATCACAATACCCAGAATAATGAAGACAATGTTGTAGAGCACCGTTGTCTTCATCATCGTCTCAAAGTAGGAGGATTTGAAGAGGAACTTGAAGTTGTCAAATCCCGCCCATTTGCTGTTGTTGATGAGGGCCCACAGGAAGCTCTTTCCGGGCTTGGGTTTGTAGTTCTTAAAGGCAATGACCACACCGAACATCGGGGCATAGCAGAAGATCAGATACCAGATGGTGGTCGGCAGGTGGAGAAGGAAGATCTCCAGATTGTCGAAGGAGGCACCGTTGCTTCCGCTCTTTTTCTTCTTCACCGCTTTGTTTGCCGATGGCGCATGAACCATGAATCCTGTCCCCTTTCTTTGACTAAAACTTATAGAATACAGATAACGCGGTCACGCTGTGCGAAGCCCTCTCAAATCATATGCGGAACATAGGAAAAAGAAGAAAAAAGCTTCGTTTCTTCAGACACGTGCGAAGCAGAACGCTAAGACATATGTGTCAGCTTTTCAATCAAGCCGCAGATATCACTTGGCTTTATTGTACAGTTTTTCTCCCGTTTCGTCAATGCATATTTCCATGTCACCCGACAAAATGCCAGTTTTTCCTTGCAGCACAGCGATCGGACCGTTTTTCCTTGGCAGAAGACGGTGGGTGCGCTATCATGTAGCCATGCTTATCCCATCTTTTCACGGAGGTTCCCCGTATGCATCTGTATACTGTCCAATCGCTTTCAGAGCCTGAAAAGGCTTTCCCTGCCCTCCTGACCCCGCGCGGCTTTCTTCCCCTTCGTGCCCTGGGCTGCGATTGTGAGGACATGAGCGCCGTCATCCGCTCCTTCTCCCTCCCCGAGCTCAAGGAGCTTGCCCTGCGCGCGCCTTCCCTTCCAAACAATCTCTTCCTCGCTTCATCCGATGCCCGCATCCTCGCGCCGATTCCGCATCCCGCCCAGGATATTATCTGTGTGGGGCTCAACTACCACGAACACATCGACGAAACCGCCCATGTGGAGGACTTTACCCACAAGGAGGCCACGGTCTACTTTTCCAAGCATGCCGACCGCGTTCTCGGCCCCGGGGAGGCCGTCCCGGTATACGACTTTGTGGACAGCCTGGATTATGAGGTGGAACTCGGCGTGATTCTCGGAAGCGATATCCGTGCATGGACGCCCTCCGATCCCTGGCCCATCTTCGGCTACACCGTATTCAATGATCTGAGCGCCCGCAATCTCCAGTTCCTTCACAAGCAGTGGTTCCTGGGAAAAGTCTGGACGGACTGACGGCCATGGGACCCTGCATTGTCACCTCCGATGAGATCCCTTCTCCCCAGTCTCTGGAGATCCGGTGCCTCGTCAACGGGGAAGAGCGGCAGCACAGCAATACCCGCTACATGATCACGCCCCTTGCCGATATCCTCTGTGAGCTCTCCCGAGGCATGACGCTCAGGAAAGGGACCATCATTGCGACCGGGACCCCGGGCGGCGTCGCGCTCGGCATGGAGAACCCGCAGTATCTGAAGAAGGGCGACAGGGTCCTGTGCGAAATCGTCTCCATCGGCGTCCTGGAGAATCCCGTCGGTTAAGCCCTTATGGAAGCCCTTCCCCTGTAATGCGCTCATTTACAAGCCCTGGCGCTTATGGTAAGATGCTTTGCGGGTAACGGGCTGCACGCTTGGCAGCCCGTGCGTGGCATTCAGACGGGACCCGCGGAAATTAAAGATAGCTGAGGCATTTGTATGCGTAATATGAAAGTCGGCCTTGTCTCGCTTGGCTGCAACAAGAATCTTGTGGATTCCGAGACTGCACTGGGACTTTTGGCCGATCATGACTTTGTCATCACTCCCCATCAGGAGGAGGCCGACGTCCTGATGGTCAACACCTGCGGCTTCATCGGTCCGGCCAAGGAAGAATCCATCGATGCCATCTTTGAGATGGCGCGCTACAAGACAGAGGGCAAATGCCGTCTGCTTGTGGTCACGGGGTGTTTGGCCCAGCGCTATGCCGGCGACCTGATGGAGGAGATCCCCGAGATCGACATTCTCCTGGGTGTCGGCCAGTACGGCCAGCTCCCGGATCTCATTGAGAAAGCGCTCATCTCTGGGCAGCGCATCCTCAACACCGGAGACCCCCACGTGTTTACCGAGCACCGCCGCGTCCTGGCTACGCCCGGCTATTCCGCCTATGTGCGCATCGGGGAAGGCTGCTCCAACCGCTGCACCTTCTGTGCCATCCCCCTCATCCGCGGAAACTACCGTTCGCGCGATGAGCAGGCGATCCTTCAGGAAGTGCAGTCGCTCGCTTCCCAGGGCGTTCGCGAGCACGTTCTCGTCGCCCAGGACACCACGCGCTACGGCACCGATCACGGCGGGCACACCACCCTTCCGGATCTCATGGCCAAGTGCAGTGACATTCCCGGCGTAGACTGGCTTAGGGTACTGTACTGCTATCCGGACGAAACCAACGAAGCGCTGCTCGACCTCATGGCGACCAAAGACAACGTCTGCCGCTATCTGGACATTCCGATTCAGCACATCTCCGATCCCATCCTCAAGCGGATGCACCGCAGGGGCACCTCCCAGGATATCCGCAGGTGCGTGCAGCTCGCGCGCGAGCGGGACATCACCCTTCGCACCTCCATTATCGTGGGCTTCCCCGGTGAGACCGAGGCGCAGTTCCAGGAGCTGCTCGCCTTCCTGGACGAAGCGGAGTTCGACAGGCTCGGCGCTTTCTCCTACTCCCCCGAGGAGGACACCCCTGCCGCCGTCATGCCCGACCAGATTGACGAAGACATCAAGCAGGAGCGGCTCGACCGCCTCATGCGCGCCCAGGCCGAAATCTCCCTGCGCAAGAACCGCGCCCGTGTGGGTGAGACGGTCAAGGTGCTCGTCACCGGGAAGCAGGAGGATGGCACCTATGAGGGCCGCAGTGAACGCGAGGCTCCCGAAACCGACGGCCTCATCCTCTTTGACGCACCTGATCTTCAGCTGGAAAACGGTCAGTTCGTCCAGGTGCAGCTCACCGATGCCGATTATTACGATATGCGGGGGCGCTTAGTGTGAATCTTCCCAATCGACTCTCTCTGACGCGCGTTCTGCTGGTTCCCGTCATCGTTATCCTGCTAAGCTTGGATGCCGACGCATGCAGATACCTGGCCGCCGCCGTGTTTCTCTTAGGCTCGCTCACCGATTACTTTGACGGGCAGATCGCAAGAAAGCGCCACCTCATCACGGACTTCGGGCGCTTTATTGACCCCCTTGCCGACAAGCTGTTGGTGCTCTCCACGCTCATCATGCTCTCTGTCCGAGGGCTTGTGCCCGGAGCGCTCACCGTCCTGATCCTCGCACGCGAGCTTGCCGTGGACGGACTTCGCATGATCGTCTCCGGAAAGGGCACCGTCATTGCAGCGGCCAAAGCCGGAAAGATCAAGACAGCAAGCCAGATGGTGTATATCCTTCTGATGCTGCTTGTGAACCTTCCCGCGCTCTCCCACCCCGTGCTGCTCATCCTCACCCTATGGATTGCCGTCATCACGCTCTACAGCGGTTACGAGTACTTCAGAGACTATGGAAAAGCCCTGCTCGAAGATGCCGGGAGGAAGGAAGAACATTCATGAAGATCATGATCGTGCGCCATGCCGAGCCCGATTACAGCATCGATTCGCTCACGGAAAAAGGGCGCTTTGAGGCCGAGCTCCTCTCCCGTAGGCTCTCCAAGGTCGATCACGTCCTTGGCTACTATATGTCCCCCAAAGGACGCGCCATCGCGACGGCGGGCTACACCCTGGAGAAGGTCGGTGCCACAGCCGAGGTACTGCCCTGGCTGTGCGAGTTCCGCGGCTCGTGCATGGACCCTGACCGCGGCGTGGTGCGCAACTGCTGGGACCTGCGTCCCCGCACCTTCCACGGTCATCCCGTGCTGGAGGACCCCGACACGTGGCTCACCTATCCCTACTTTGAGGGCTCCAACGTTCCCGAGATTTGGAAGGAAACCACAGACGGGGTGGATGAGCTGCTCGCGCGCTACGGTTTCCGCCGCGACGGGGCCATCTGGCTGAGCGAAAACAACAATCCCGGTGTGCTCATGCTCTTCTGTCACTTCGCCATCGGCATGGCGATCACCGCCTATCTCACCCATATGTCGCCCATGGTGCTCTGGCAGAACTTCTGCATGACCCCCTCCTCCATCACGACCCTCATCACCGAGGAGCGCACCAAAGGCGAAGTCGCCTGGCGGTGCATGCAGCTGGGAGACATCTCCCACCTGTACGCGGGCGAGGAGCGCTATTCCACGGCCGGTCTTTTCCCCGAGGTCTACGACGGACGTGATACCACCGATCCCCTGGAATGGGGCAGCCGGCAGTAAGCGCAAAAAACGGACCCCGCATATGGGGTCCTAAGAAAAGTCAGTTTCGCTTTTATTCATCCTGCTTGGCAAACATCTTGCGCAGCACTTCCGTATAGGCGTCCACGTCATCCTCGCCATAGAGCGTGCTCAGGCGCAGCACGACTCGGTTGGCCTGTGCCGTATAGCCGGCCTCGTCAAAGGGCATGGCCGCAAGCTGACGCACTCTGGCCTGCGCGAGGGCCTCGGTAGCAAACACCTCGGCAATCCCGCCCGCCTCCAGGGTCGTCATGGCCCCTGAAAGGCTTCGATCGGTCCAGGAGGCCTTGGAGGTATACTGGTTCATCTCCCCGAGGAGTCCCTCCGGATCATCCTTGGCCGTATAGAGGTAGGGATCCGAGACCGGAAGCTGATGGTTATAGAGCGCCTCCACGACCTCCTTGGCCGTGTATCCGCCCGCACTTCGTCCGAAGAGGAAATACCCGCCAAGGGCAAGCGCTGCGACAAGTAAAAGGATAAGGACAATGATCCACGGCCGCACCTTTCCGGCCTTCTTCTCCCCGATCGTCTGCTCCTGCGCCTTCAGGCCTTCCCTGGCCATCTGCGGTGTCGGATAGGACGGCAGCGGCTCCTGTGGCGCCATGGGTGCGGTATAGAGCACCTGCTGGGGAACATAGCCTCCCGTCGCCTGCGCCGGATAGGACGGCTGTGCATAGCCCTGCTGCACAGGGGGCGCGTACATCTGCTGGGGCACCTCAGGATGCCACTGGGGCGGCACGGCATAAGGATTCTGTCCGTAGCCGTTTGCCGCATACGGATCCTGCGCCTCTTGCGGCTGTATCGGGTTCTCCCCTGTCACCGCACCATTTCCGCCGTATCTCTCATCCCCATACTCCATAAGCCTTTCCTCCTTATGATTCCGTCACCTTATTCACTTATACAAGAACGAATAAGGACGCTGTTCTCTTCCTGCCGCTTCCTTTTTTTCAGGGAAGTGCAAGAAAAAGCTTCTTCGTATCGTTCCTTATACCGGTTACGATACAGATTCTCTATCCCAGACATCGGAGGCGAAGCTCCCATGCCAAATACGATTCTCATTTCCCAGGACAGCCAGCTGGCTACCCGTCTGGCCGCGGCCGCAAACCAGTGCGGTCTGAGCCCCATTCCCTTCCGCAGAGAGATGCTCCTCAACCCGTCCTTTTCGGTGGAGCTTGCGATCGTCGACACCCACGCTCCCTGGAGCCGGACGCAGGCCATGCTGAGCTTTCTTGCCGAAAAAGGCGTGCCGGTGCTTTTTGTCGCACCCAGCAACGAGAATGCCCCGCATCTGCGCCATCTCTACAAGGGGCCCTGCCAGGTGGTGCTCTCCAAGGAGACCAGCGAAACGGTCGCCGAGCGAATCAATGAGCTCCTTCAGCCGGATGTGTCCGCCGTGGTCGCGCGGGATCTGCATATGGACCTCATGCGCCAGAGCGTGACGCGCTCAGGCGAAGTCATCGGCCTGACCGCCCAGGAATTCCGTCTTTTGCGCGTGCTCATGGAAAATCCCAACCAGGTCATGTCACGCTCGGACCTTTTGCGCGATGCATGGGATTTTGCCACGCCCGGCATCACCCGCGTCGTGGACATCACCATTCAGCGGCTTCGCAAGAAGCTCGGAGACGGATATATCGACACCGTCTCCAAGAAGGGCTATGTCTTCCGGGATACCGCGCCCGAGTCCGTTACAGACCAATCTCTCCCCAACTGATGGACGTCACATCCAGCGGAAGCCCCAGGCCGGATAGGTCCGAGAGGGTCTCCGGCATGAGGCAGTATGCCATCTGGGCATAGTCGGACTGCACGCGCAGACGCAGCCTGACCTCGCCGTACTGCTTGATCTTGTTCAGGGCTTCCCTGCGGCTGTGCAGCTTTTCCAGGAAGCCGCGCATGATCTCGTCGCGTCCCTGCGGCGACTCCAGCTCCTGGCCATACACCCACTCATCCTCTCCCGCAATCATTTGCGGGAGTTTATTTATGATATCCCCTCGGCGTACCACCTTGGTGGGCTCGATCTCCAACAGCGCCGTAATTTCCTCCATGGGGAGATTAGCCCCGATCACCATCAGCGCCAACGACGCGTGATTGATCTTATCCAGACTCGTCATCTTTTTATCCTCGCTTTCTCCAAGCGTTGTTTTCCTTTGATTTCTCCATGTACACGTCAATTCCTGCAAGGAAAAGCGCGAAGGATTTCTCCCTCGCGCCTTATGCCATGTGCATTTCCTCCGCCTCGACGGCGTGCTTGTTGACTTCCTCGGGGGTGTGATAGGTCGGCACCACCTGCATGAGTGCCTGTTTGACCTCGCGGTTGCTCTGTGTTTCCAGCGCTTTCCGAAGGACCTCCAGCTTCTCCCGGATCTCCGCTTGCGGCAGCGGACGGTCGCGCTCGACAAAGATGAGATTGTTCTCGGTCCGGTCCAGTTCCTCGGTCTTGATGAGCAATTCCTCGTAGAGCTTTTCCCCGGGGCGCAGCCCCGTCTCCACGATCTCGATATCCTTTCCCGGCTCCAGACCGCTCAGACGGATCATGTTCTCGGCCAGGTCCATGATCTTCACGGGCTTGCCCATATCCAGGACGTAGAGCTCGCCGTTTTTCGCCATCGCGCCGCTGGTCATGACCAGCTGGCTGGCCTCCGGGATGGTCATGAAGTAGCGGATGATCCGCTTGTCGGTGATGGTTACGGGACCGCCGCGGGCAATCTGGCGCTTGAAGAGCGGGATGACGCTTCCGTTGCTGCCCAGCACATTGCCAAAGCGTGTCGCGCTGAAGGAGGTTGACTTGCCGTCGCGGCTCTGCACGATCATCTCGCACATGCGCTTGGTCGCGCCCATGACATTGGTGGGATTGACCGCCTTGTCGGTGCTGACCATGATAAAGCGCTTGACCCCCAGGGCCTCGCAGGCCTCCACCACATTGAGGGTGCCGAAAACATTGTTGGAAACGGCCTCGCACACATTGCGCTCCATGAGCGGCACATGCTTGTGGGCCGCGGCATGCAGTACGATATCCGGGGTGTGCTCGCGGAAGATCTTCCAGATCTTGTCGCGGTCACATACGCTTGCAATCTCCACGCGCAGGTTCAGGCTGTCGCCGTAGCGCATCCGCAGCTCCTGCTGAATATCGTAAGCGCCGTTCTCGTAGACGTCCAGGATCACCAGGCGCTTGGGCGCACAGCGCGCGATCTGCCTGGCCAGTTCCGAGCCGATGGAGCCGCCACCACCGGTAATGAGCACATTCTTGTCCTTGTACCAGTCCTTCGTCCTGTCGTCGAGGAAGGAGGTCGTCTGGCGCATGAGCAGGTCCTCAATGGCAAAGTCGTGGAGGTGGCGCCGCTCGGCGTCCACGGAAAGAAAATCGTAGGTCTTGATCTTGTATCCGAGATCCTTGTAGAAGTGATACAGCTCCTCCCGCCTTGCCGCATCCACGTTGGGCAGGGCAAAGACAACCTCCTGCACGCCGTAGCGGTGCATATCCGCCTCCGTGGAGATGACTGGAAGGCCGCAGACCGCTCTGCCGACCTTGCCTTCATCAATATCCACAAAGCAGACCGGTGCGTAGCTCGCGGTGGGATTCTGCAGAAATTCGTCGGCGAGGGAGGCACCGATGCTTCCCGCCCCGATGATCGCGACCCGGATCAGATGGCTCTGTTCGCTCTTCTCCTGGGCAAAGGAAACAACGGTCGCAATTTTCAGGACCCGTCTTCCGAAACGGTCCACGGCAGCATTCATGCTCCTGCGCTGATAGATCCACTGATAGATCAGCCTTGTGGTCATGCACCCCAGAAGATTCAGGGCAAAGAGCGAAAGTGCCCTGACAAAGGTGATATGGGGAAGCAGCGTAAAGTCTACCGCGAGGTAGACGGCGCCTGCGGCGGCATCCGCCACAATCAGCCGGAAATACTCGCTCGGCCCGGCGTAGCGCCAGATCTGGCTGTAGACTCTGAAGATAAACCGGGAAGAAAAGAGAATCACAAAACCTGCAAGGATATGCAGCAGCACCTTGTCCGGAGAGAGCGGAGAAATGCTGCTGGGATAAATGACCAGGATAAATAACGTGACAAGAAGATAGACCAGCGTGTCATAGACAACGAGCATCCATCTGACCTTCTGTCTCACTCGCGTCAACTCCCTTGATGCAATCGCTGCGGGCTTTCCCGCAGAGGGCAAAAACCATTGTAAACGAAATATGACGATTGCACAACCTCGTTTTCCGGGCTTTACCCCCCCCGAACGTCTGTTTTCGCTTTGTTTTTTTGTTCGCTTTTCGTTATCTGTTCAGAACGACTATTTTGTTGTATACTCCTACTGTACTACATTCATATGAGGTATCGCACATGGCAAAGCGCTTTCTTTTTCGTATGCTTCCTCTCCTGGTGGTCCTCATCTGGCCCTGCATGGCCAGCGCAGGCTTCTTCGTACAGAGCCCCGACGGGCAGACAGTCAATCTTCGCCTGCGCCCGAGCATGGCTTCCTCCGTGCTCGTAAGGGTCCCCGACGGAAGCGAAATCACCCTTGTACAGACGGAGAGCGAATGGAGCCACGTCCGCTGGGAAGAGACGGACGGCTATATGCTCAACCGCTATATCATCTTTGTCAGCGAAGACACCGGCGAGAGCGCATCCGTCGGCGGCGTTGTCCGATATGTCCGCTCCCCCAACAGCGCGCCGGTCAATGTCCGTCAGACCCCCGATCCCCACGGTCCCCTCATGGACAGACTGCCCACCGGAACGGAGGTCGTTGTCACCGATCCCGGGGAGGAATGGACGGAGATTGAAGGCCCGGACGGTCCCGAGTACATTCTCACCGAATATCTGTCTGAGGATCCGCCCGAGCTCTGGGATGATCCGGGCCAGATGTACATTCTCTCCGAGAACAGCTTTCCCGTGAACATCCGCACCGCGCCCAAGGGTCATCTCCTCATGCGCGTTCCCACGGGGACACGGGTCGAGGTGATCGATCAAGAGGGCGACTGGAGCCAGATCACCGTTTCGGGAAAGACCGGCTACGTGCTCACCCGGTATCTAACCGATGTCCGCCCCGAGATGCTGGACCGCTCCTATACCGCCTATGTGTCGGTGAAGGACGGGTTTGTGCGCGTGCGCTACGGCGCAGGCAAAGGCTATGACACGGCGGCCAAGCTCACCGACGGCACCGAGGTCACGGTCATCGGCTCCGTCAAGGGATGGGCCCGCATCCGCTGCGGAGACATCGAAGGCTATATCGACGAACAGTATCTCAGGTCTGAACCCTGAAAAAGCAAGGCGTCCTCCGTCGCGGACGCCTTGCTTTTTCTTACTCCGGGATTGCCATTTCACGGATGCGCAGCCGGTTCAGGCAGCTCCCGTCCTTTTCGGACCCCGCACAGTAGGAAAGGAGAATCTGATGCTTCTGCGGAAGGATCGCGGTATAGCAAAATCCTGCCCCCGCATCCGCCTCCAGCACCTCCGGATCGCTCCAGGATGCGCCTTCATCCGCGCTCACGGCCCACACAAGGGTGGTCCGGCCAAAGGTCACCGGTTCCCAGTCCTTGTACGGGTTCCAGATCGCCAGGAGTCTTCCGTCACACATCCGCTTCATGGAAAGCGGCGAGAGCGGCGAAAGAAAAGCTGAAGGGGCAGGCGCTGTCCAGCTTTCCCCGCCGTCCTCGGAGAAGAAGGTATACTGCATTCCCTTGTCCGTGCGCGCAAAGCCGTAGAGCCGCCCGCTGCGCAGCTCCACCAGGCCCGGTTCCTGGAGTCCCGAAGCAGAGCCCGGAAGCGCAAGGACCTGCGGACTTTCCCTCCAGGTCAAACCGTCGTCATCCGAGTACACAAAGACAGTCTTTGCCGGGGCAAAATCCAGCCTGTCCCCGATCATCCGGTTGTCGTGCCAGGCGAGCGAGATCAGGATGCGGCCCGTGGAAAGACGCACGACCCGGTCATTGTTCATCACCACATATCTCTCCGGCCGCGTCACCCTGCGCGCCTCCGACCAGATTCTTCCCTCATTCCGGGAAAGACGCAGATACACGGGCATGTCGGTCCAGCTTTTGCGCGAGAGATAGAATAGGCCGATGGCACCGTCCCGCATGCGAAGCAGGGACAGGCTCATCACGTTCATTGCCCCTTCCTCGCTTGCGCGCACAATGATCGTCGGTTCGCTCCAGTTTTCTCCGTCTCTGCTTCGTATCGCGGCCAGATCCGCCGAGGTGTAGTCCTCCGCGTGACTCCCGGTAAAGCGCGAATACACAAAGAGCAGGCCGTCCTCCACCGTGAGAAAGGCGCCCTCACTGTTTCTCGGGTTATCTCTTCCCGGCGCGATATCAGTCATATTCCGCTTCCTCCCGTCTTGCCCGGATGGCCATCCAGGGCTTTTTGGGTCTCGTGATAAGGCAGACATCCGTAAACCCTGCCTCCTCCAGAAGCGCGATGAGGCGCTCCGGGGTATAGAGCGTCATCCCCTCAATCCTTCGGGCAAACAGGCGGCCGGTCAGATCCTTGCCGTTGGATTCATGCACAATGAGGAAGGTCCCGCCGGGCTTCATGATCCGCAGCACCTGGGCAAAGGAGCGCTCGGGCTCGGGCCAGAAATACACCGTCTCAAAAGCTGTGACCAGGTCAAAGGACTGTCCGGGAAGCGGCAACGCATCCACACTGCCCTGCACGACACGGCACCTGCCTGCGGCAATCGCGTCCCGATTTTTCTCTTCCGTGGCCGAAACGCACAGTGGCGCATAATCCAGCGCGGTGACTGTAGCATCGGGATAGCGGCGAAGCATCTCCGACACGTTCCTCCCGCCGCCGCAGCCAAGGTCCGCAATGCGCTCCGGGTGCAGGTCCGCCACCTGCTCCATTCCCCAGTCGGCCAGCTTGGCGTGGCCCCAGTTCATGGAGGATACGACAAGTTCTCCCATCCTGCCCTCCGGGCGCCGCGTCTGGGCAAGCAGTTTCTGCAAGCTTCCCATCGGTCTCTCTCCCCTTTCTCTGCCTGCATTGTCCGCGCAAATCCCGCTGCTGTCAAGGCAACATTCCCCGCTTGCATTTGCCGTGCAATCTGTCATAATGTGCACACAGACTCCGTTTCCGCGCGGGAGCGCGCAAAGAAAAACCATCAGGAAGGGATTGTCATGATCATCCGCCAGGCCGCCTTTGTCGGCGACGTGCCTTTTCTCAAGGGCAATCTGCATACCCATACCACACGCTCGGACGGGCTCTCCTCCCCCGAGACCGTGATGCGCCAGTATGCGCACATGGGCTATGATTTTCTAGCCCTCACCGATCACAGGCGCTATAACTTCACAAACTATGCCCCGGACACCGGTCTTCTCCTGCTCCCCGGGATGGAGTTGGATGCGAATTTGCCGGGACCCGGAAACCACGTCGTACACATGGTTTCCCTGGGGTCCGACCGGAAAGAAAGTAACGGCTTTTCCCACGATCAGACCTTCGGCTCCTTCTTTGTCGACACGGCCGAGGCTGCGCTTCCCATGTTTGCAAGCATTGTGGAGGCACACAATCTCCCGATCTTCTGTCATCCGGAGTGGAGCGGCAACACCATTGATGACATCCGCGCCTTTCCGGACATCTCGCTCATGGAACTGTGGAACTCCGGATGCGCCGTGGAGAACGGACTGGACATGCACGGCGCCTACTGGGATGAGCTGCTCAATTCGGGCAGGAGGATCTACGGCGTAGCCACAGATGACGGGCACCAGCTGGCCCACAACGGTCTGGGGTTTGTCCGTGTCCGCGCCGAAAAAAACGCGGACAGCATCCTGGACGCCCTCCGGCGCGGCGCCTTCTATGCCTCCTGCGGCCCCACGATCCAGGATTTCTACGTCGAGGACGGTCAGGCCGTCATCGTCTGCTCGCCTGTCAGCCTCATCCGCTTCCGGCATTTCCGCGTCCCCTACATGCAGGCTACGGGAAGCAGCCTGAAGGGCCATCAAGTGAGCGTATCCCCCGGCACATCCTACATCCGCGCCGAAATCATAGACAGCGAAGGACGCATGGCATGGACCAATCCCATCTTTCTGGGAGAGGAAATGTCCAAGGAGAGACCATAGGCTGCCACGCTTGTAAAAAACACATAAAAACCGCATCCCTACATTGTTTTCTTTCCTTAAGAATGGTATGATATCCCCGTTTCCCAAATGCGAACATCCTGAAAGATGGTGCTTGGTATATGAAAAAACATGTGCTCCCGATTGTTCTGGGCGTGCTGCTGGCGGGCAGCACGGTTGGCGGGGTCGTCAGCTCCACCAACCTGAACAACCGTCTCAATGAGACCACCGCCACCCTGACCGCTACCGAGGAAGAGCTTTCCACAACCAAGGATACGCTCACCAAGGTCAGCGACGATCTGGTTGTGGCAAGCGAAACGCTCGCCTCCACCCAGGAGGATCTGGCCTCGACAAAAGCCACGCTTGAGGATACGGCTGCTTCCCTGTCCACCTCCGAAACGACACTCTCCTCCACCAAGGATGAACTGGATACGACAAAGACAGCGCTGAGCGAGGCCACCGCATCTCTCAGTGCCACCATGGAAGAGCTCGCCTCGACCAAGACCCGTCTGGATGAGACGCTAGCCACCCTTTCCTCCACGCAGGAGGAACTCAAGGCGACCAAGGAAACCCTGAGCACGACGCAAAACGAGCTCAAGGAAACCAAGGATACCCTTAGCGCAACGCAAAATGAGCTCAAGGAGACCAAGGATACCCTGGCCACCACGCAGAGCACCCTGGATACCACCACTGCAGACCTGACCAGTGTGCGCAGCAACCTCGAAGCCGCAAAAGCGCTTCTTGCAGATACGCAGTCTTCCCTGAAGGCAGCCAACGACAATCTGGAAAAGCAGTCCTTTGAGATTGCCGCGCTCAAGGAAAGCCTCCAGGACAAGGAGAACCAGGCCGAGGAAGACGCCGAGAACGCCGCGAAGATCATCGCTTCGCTCAATCTGGATATCGGCAAGCTCAACGATCAGATCGGAAAGCTCAACGCCACCATCGCTTCCCTGGAATCCGACAAGGCCGAGCTGACCGAGTCCACGGCTTCCCTGAGCAGTGAAACCGAAAACCTCAAGGCGATGCTGGAAGAGCTGACCAAGGTTCGCGACGCCCTGACCAACGACCTGGCCGCCGTCAAAGAGCAGCTGGCCGTCACCGAAGGCGAGATCGCCGACCTCACCGCCCTGAGCGAGGGCTCCAGCGAGCTCTACAATGCCATGGTCGCCGAGCTGGATGCCGCCAAGGAAAAGATGGAGGCTTCCACCAAGGCTTACGATGAGCTCAATGCTTCTTATGCTTCTGCCACCGCCGAGCGCGATGCCCTGAGCAAGGATCTGGCCAGCGCCAAAGAGCAGCTTGAAGCCTCCCAGAAGGCCTACGATACCCTCAAAGCTGACTACGATGCCACCGCCAAGGACAGGGATCAGAAGAGCGCCGATCTCGCAGCCGCCCTGGAAAAGCTCGAAGCTTCCGCCAAGACCTATGACGACCTGAAGGCCCGCTATAATGCGGCCGTCGCAGAGCGCGACTCCCTCGCCAAAGACCTGGATACCGCCAGGGAACAGCTGGAGACCTCCCAGAAGGAATATGCCGCGCTGATCGGTCAGTACGAGACCGCAACTGCCGACCGCGACAGCCTCTCCGACGAGCTGGCCAAGACACAGACCGCACTGGCCACCGTCACCGGACAGTACGAGGAAACCACAACAAAGCTCACCCAAGCCAACGATACCATCTCCTCCCTCACCACCGAGCGCGACTCCCTCAAGGATGAGCTGTTCACCACAAGCCGTGAGCTGCTTGCCCTCAAGAGCGGTTCCGAGGATATCATCTCCGAGGAAGAGCCGGTCTTCAACGGCGTCGGCTGGCAGATGGTCAAGGAGCACATCTATGAGCTCCAGGGCTATCACTACTACGACTTCACGATCCGCAATACCGGCGGCAAGGAGCTGGGCTTTGGCGGCACCGTAGCCTTCTACGATGAAAACAATAAGCTCATCGGCGTCTCCACGCTCATGGATAAGTCTATCGACAACGGCGCCATCGCTTACTTCTCTGCCGTCAACGACGGTCCGTATGACCATGCCGTCGTCGACCTGGATCTCAACACCCAGCTTTATATCCGCGCTATGCAGGATGAGCTGCCCGTCACCTTCACCATCCTGCCCACCAAGGTCGTCCTCTCCGTCACCAACAAGAGCCGTGACGTGGCCAACCTGGTGCAGTACACCGTCCTCTTCCTGGATGATGACGGCAATGTGGTGAACACCGCAAATGGCACCTTCAATCCCTATGATATTGATCCCGGTGAGACCGTGCTGCAGGAAGCCACCTGCGATGTTCCCTTCTCTCAGGCCGAGGTCTACATTGATTCGACCACCTACACCTACTGATATTCTACATGGCATAAAGGAAAAGCTCCGCATCTAATCGCGGAGCTTTTCCTTTATGCCTTTACGCTTCCCCGGCGGCGCCTGCCACCCTGCCGTCATGGGCCCTCAAGGCTTCCTCGGCTGCAGCGGCATCGCAGTGCCTGCGGATCATGACAATCGCTGTCTTGCAGCGGTACCCGCACTTTTCCAGGGCTTCCCTTGCACTTGTCTCATCGGTCTCGGCTGCCTGACACACAATGCGTATGCATCGCTGGATGAGCTTCTCATTGGAGGGCTGTACATCGACCATGAGGTTAGAATAAACCTTGCCAAGCTTGACCATCACCCCGGTAGAGAGCATATTCAGGACCATCTTCTGTGCCGTGCCGCTCTTCATGCGGGTGCTTCCGGTGATTGCCTCCGGTCCCGGGCAGGGCGCCATCCCGATGTCCGCTGCCCTGTCCACCTCGGATCCGGGACAGCAGGTAATGCTCAGCACCAGTGCGCCGACCTCGCGGGCATATGCCATGGCCCCCAGGACATACGGGGTCCTGCCGCTTGCGGCCAGGCCGCACACGACATCCCGGGAATTCAGCTCCAGGTTCATCAGGTCCTCCCTGCCCAGCTCCCGACTGTCCTCTGCGCCCTCCACGGCCTTGAAGATGGCTGTCTTCCCGCCTGCAATGAGGCCCTGCACCATCTCCGGCGGTGCGGAGTAGGTCGGCGGGCATTCGGAGGCGTCCAGGATGCCGAGCCGTCCTGAGGTGCCGGCACCGACATAGATCAGTCTTCCCCCATCGTGCAGTCGCTCTGCCGTCCTGTCAATCGCCTCAGCGATACTTGGAAGCACCGCCTCCACGGCAAGCGCAATCTTTGCATCCTCCCGGTTGATTTTCCTGACCATATCCAGCGTCGATACCCTGTCGATATCCAGGGTATCCGGATTGCGCTGCTCGGTCGCAATTCTGCTCAGATCTACCATCTGTCCCAGCTCCTTCGTCTTCATGTGTGTGTTCCGCCTACAGTGTAAGGCAATCGCGCATAAATTGCCATGCCTTTTTAAGGTTTGCCACGCCTATGGCTTTCTGTTATACTCCCCTAAGAACCAACCACAAAGAAGGATACGCCTTCCCGACAACGTTTTCATAAAGGGGTGCTCTTGCCTTGCATTATCCGGACTGGAATCCCATTTTTCTCAATCGCTTCCGCCGCCATGAGGATGAGCTCAAATGGCTTTACTGCGAGCTCTATCACAATGATACGGCCTCCTATGAGGCCATGCTGGCTACGATCTACAGGGCATGGGAAGAGCGCCCGCAGAGCATGCGCGAGCTGGACAGCGTGCGCGAGGCCGATCCCGACTGGTACAAGGGGCATGACCTGGTCGGCATGCTCATGTATGTGAACGCCTTTGCGGGAAATCTGCAGGGGGTCCGCTCCCATCTGGACTATATCCGGGAGAGCGGCGTCAACTACCTGCATCTCATGCCGCTTCTGGAAAGCCCGGTCGGCCGCAGCGACGGCGGCTATGCCGTCAGCGACTTCCGCCGTGTCCAGCCTGAGCTCGGCACCATGGAAGACCTCTCCGCCCTGGCCGAGGACTGCCATGCCCAGGGCATGTCCGTATGCCTGGACTTTGTCATGAACCACACCAGCGAGGACCATGCTTGGGCCAAGCGTGCAAAGAACGGGGAAAAGGCCTACCAGGACCGCTACTTCTTCTATGATAACTGGGAGATTCCCAATGCCTACGAGCAGACGGTGCCCCAGGTCTTCCCGACCACAGCGCCCGGAAACTTCTCCTGGTGCCCCGAGGCGGGCAAGGTGGTCATGACGACCTTCTATCCCTATCAGTGGGACCTCAACTATGCCAATCCCGTCGTCTTCAACGAGATGACCGACAATATGCTGTTTTTGTGCAATCACGGCATTGATATCATCCGTCTGGATGCCGTGCCCTACATCTGGAAGGCCTTGGGCACCTCCTGCCGCAACCTGAGGCAGGTCCACACGCTGGTGCGCATGATGCGCATGATCTGCGAGATCGTGTGCCCGGCCACCCTGCTTCTGGGCGAGGTCGTCATGGAGCCCAGCAAGGTGGTGCCGTACTTCGGCACCGTCGAAAAGCCCGAGTGCCATCTGCTCTACAATGTGACGACCATGGCCTCCCTGTGGCATACCGTGGCCACCGCGGACGTGCGCCTGCTCGCCTATCAGCTCCAGCAGGTCTTTGCTCTCCCGCGGGCCTATACCTTCCTGAATTATCTGCGCTGCCATGACGATATCGGCTGGGGACTGGACTACGGCTTCCTCTCCCAGTTCGGTCAGCAGGAAGTACCGCACAAGAAATTCCTCAACGACTATTTCACCGGCCGCTTTCCGGGGAGCTCCTCCCAGGGCGAGCTCTACAACGATGATCCGCGCCTGGGCGATGCCAGACTGTGCGGGACAACGGCGAGCCTGTGCGGACTGACCTCGGCCAGGGCCGCAGGCGATGCAGAGGGGATCGAGAACGCCCTGCGGCTGGATCTCATGCTCCATGCCCTCATGTTTACGCTCAGCGGCATTCCCGTGCTCTATTCCGGGGATGAGATCGGCCGGGACAATGACAGGGATTATCATCTGAATTCGCTCAAGGCCGACGACAGCCGCTACCTCCACCGCGGAAACCTTCCCTGGGACATCGCGGAAAAGCGCAAGGATCCCGAGGCCATTGAGGGCAGACTGCATAGTTCCATCTGCTTCATGGAGAAGCTTCGCCGCGAGCATGTCGTCTTTGATGCCACGGCGGACACATGGCTTCTCCATACCGGAAACGATCAGATTCTCGGGATCGGCCGCTATAAGGACGGAGAAAAGCTGCTGGGCCTGTTCAATTTCTCCCGCTCCGGCGCGACCGCATGGGTCATGGACACAGACCTGTATACTGATCTTTTCAGCGGCGAAAAGCGCGACGCAGGCGCCGTTCCGCTTGCCCCCGGCGGCTTTATCTGGCTCTATAAAAACTTTGACGAGGCGTAACAGCTGTTCTCTTCGCAATAAGCAATGGCGGAAGCCGGGACATCCCGGCTTCCGCCATTGCTTTTATCTTCCGTTGCCGATCATTGCAAGGGAGCGTATCTTCCACTGCCCGTTTTCCCGCACCATCGTCACGCGGTAGCGTGCACTCTGCCAGGTGGGCGGGTAGACCGCGTTTGGACCGTAGAGCGCCACAATCTCCTCCGCACGGTCCGCCTTCACGCGCCCGTCGATGCGGGGAATACTTTCCGTGATCTCGACCCTGCAGGTGTCATCCCAGGGCCATACCCAGACAAAGCCCATATCAATGCGGTGGTCAATGCCCTTGACATTATAGTCCTGATAGGGAGAGGACCCGTTCTGCATGGTAAGGAGCGTAGCATCGGTCTGAAGAAACCCGCTCTGGAAATACTTTCCGAGCTCGTCGGCATCCTCCATGCCCATGACATACTGGGCGCGCCGTGCCATGCCGTCCTTGATGATGATCTGCATGTTCGTCAGGTTCATGGCGTAATAGAAGGAGACCACACACAGGCCAAGCACCAAACCGATCACCAGGAGCCTGGAGGCCACAAACCACACAAGGCGTCTTACGTACTTCACCGATGCTTCCTCCTTCCTTGCATCATTTTCCCTCCCAAAGCTTAGGGGGACATCATAGAAACGAACGACACTCCGCTTTCACTTCCCGCATCTTGCCAGCATGGAAGGAAAGCGTCTGACAAAGAGAATCATGCACAGCGTGGCACAGGTCGCATCGGCGATCGCCTCGGCCGTGTAAATGCCCATATAGCCCATAAAATGCGGCAGAATCAGGGCAAGGGGAATGAGCAGAATCACCTTGCTTAAAAGAGCGATAAACAGGGAAATCCGCGCCTGCCCCATTGCGACAAAGACCGTCTGGCAGGCCCGCTGCATCCCGAAGATCGTCATTCCCAACAGGAACACCGGCATAATGCGCTCTACGCTCCCGATGAGCGCGGCATCATCGGTAAAGAAGGACGCCACAACCCCAGGGAAGAGGATCATCAGGAGATAGAACACGAAGGTCAGCGAGCACATGATGGAGAAGAGAATGCGCACCGCACTCTTCACACGTGCCCTGTCCCCGTGGCCGTAGTTATAGGAAATGACAGGCGAGACACCTTGTCCGAAGCCGGAGAGCGGTACGCTCACAAACTGCATTGCCGACTGCATGATGGTGAGCGTGGAGACATAGATATCGCCGTAGCGGCTAAGGGACCCATTCATGACAAAGCCGATGAGGCTCTCGGTCGACCCCATGATGAAGGGCGCAATCCCCAGGGAGAGCATTCTGCGCAGTGTCCGAAGATCCAATTTAAGAAACTTTGGCATGATCCGAAGGCTCGCCCTGTCGGACACGAGGAAACCCACCACAAAGCAGGCGCTCACGCCCTGGCTGATGACCGTCGCGACCGCAGCGCCCTTGACGCCCAGGGAGAAGGTAAAGATAAAGAGCGGATCCAAAACAAGGTTCAGCCCGGCGCCCAGGATCACGGAAACCATGGCCAGCCCCGGTCGTCCCTGCAGGCTGATAAAGGCATTGAGTCCCCCGGCGAGCATCACAAAGAGCGTGCCGAAAAGATAGACCCTCAGATAGTCATGGGCGTAAGGGAGCGTTGTCTCAGACGCCCCGATAAGTCGCAGGAGCGGGTCCAAAAGCAATGACACCGGAATGGCCGTGAGAAGGGCCACGGCGATGAGGAAGACCGTGCCCGTACCAAGAAGCTTATGTGCTTCCTCCCTGTCCCCCTTGCCCAGGGCAATGCCCGCAAGCGGCGCACCGCCGCCGGAGACAAAGGACGCAAAGGCCGAGATGAGCATGATGATCGACCCTGTGATTCCGATCCCTGCCAGGGCATCCGGACCGCTTTGGGGGATATGTCCGATATACATGCGGTCGACCATGTTGTAGAACAGGTTCACCAGCTGCGCAGCTATCTGCGGAAGCGACATGCGAAGCAGCAGCTTGCCCATCCGCTCCGTGCCCATGGCCGACTCATATGTATTCGCGCTTACCTTATGCGACGCCAAGTTCTGCCATCTCCTCGCGGACAAGTGCCTCGGTGGCAGCCATGGCGCTGAGGGTTTCCTGCAGGAGGGTATCCAGCTCCCAGGAGAGGATTTCCGCGCCCTTGCGAATCACATCGCGCGAACAGCCTGCGGCAAACTTCTTATCCTTGAACTTTTTCTTCAGGCTTGAAAGCTCCATATCCGTGCAGGAGAGGGACGGGCGCATCTTGGCCGCGGCCCCGATGAGGCCGGTGAGTTCGTCCGAGGCAAAGAGCACCTTTTCCATCTCTTTCTCGGGCTCCACATCCACCGTGAGGCCCCAGCCGTGGCTGCAGACTGCATGGATGAGCTCGGGGCTGCATCCAGCCTGCTCCATGAGGGGTACACAGGCCGTGCAGTGTTCCTCCGGCCACTTTTCAAAATCCAAATCGTGCAGGAGCCCTGCCGTCGCCCAGAAATCCGCCTCGTCTCCATAGCCGAGCTTTTCGGCATAATAGCGCATCACGGCCTCCACCGTGAGCGCATGCTGGAGATGAAAGGGTTCCTCGTTATAGGTACGGAGGAGGGCTATCGCATCCTCCCTGGAAATACCGCTTGCAAGTGCCATCGTATCATCCTTTCGTGCCCGTAGGGCATACGGGATTATAGCATGCCGGGGGAACGTGCGCTGTCCTTTTCGCGTACCTTCCCCTGACGTACAAAGACATGGAAGCGCATGAAGTACGCTTCCATGTCGGTGATTTACAGGAGCTTTAAGAGCATCGTCTTCTGCTCATCCATCTCCACGAGCACCATATGCTCGCGTTCGAGCTGCTTCATGACATCCGAGAAGCGCTTGAAGCCGATGTTGCGCTCCTGGAAGTCCGGATAGGTGGTGAGGATATCCGCCTTGAGGATCGAGGGATTGATACGGTCAAACCCGCCCTCCTTATAGGCGTCCAGCTGGGCCTTGAAGGCCTCGCGCCAGTTTTCGCGCGTCAGCTGCGGCTCCTCCTCCGCGGTCTCCCCGGCCTTGGGCGTGAGGGTGACAATGACGTTGTAATTGTCGTTCTTGACATGCAGATCCCCGAACTTCTGCTGGAGCTTGGTGAGCAGCTTATAGAAGGTCGGGCAGCCGTAGGACTTCTCGTTGAAGTCCGGGCGCAGACGCATCAGGACGTTCTTGAGTTCGGAGGCATACATTCCGTCCGTGTCGGACTGCTCCTCGCAGATATTGACCATGAGCTTATTGATGTCGGCCAGATCCATCATTTCATCGCTGACGGCATCCTTGGTCTTTCTGCGGTTCTTGTCATTCTTGGGTGCAGTCCGCCCGCCCATGCTCTCCAGGAACTGGAACTCGTTGCAGGCATTGATGAAGATATTGCTCGCCGCCTCAGAGCGCGAGATGCCCAGAACGAACTTGCCCATGGACTTGAGCCGGCCCACCAGCGGCATATAATCGCTGTCACCGGACACAATGCAGAAGGAGTCAATCAGCGGATTGGTATAGGCCACCTCGAGGGCATCCACCACCAACTGAATATCGGCATTGTTTTTCTGGGCAATCCCATAACGGATGGAGGGCACCACCTGAAAGGTATTGCTCAAAAGGATCTCCTTGAGATCCGAAAAACGGTCGGTATAGCCGTAGACACGGCCCAGCAGGATATCCCCGCGGATTTTGACCTTCTCCAGAATGCTGTTGAGAGTCGCTACCTTAGCACCACAGTTTTCAAGGTCCACAAATACGGCGTATTTCGCCAAACACATCAGATCCTTTCCTCGTTGTCATCGGCAGGCAGAAACGGCTTTTCCGTCAGTGCATACCGGGTTCCCCGAAACGCGCAGCGTCCCGGGTGGTGAAGAAGGAATCAGATACGGAAGGTAAACCGGTCTCCGCGCACATGCTGCTGTGAAGTATGCAGCGGGCGCCCTTTCTGATCATAGATGGTCTCGGCGACGCGAAGCAGCGCTTCCCCCTCCTCGGTTTCCAGCCATGCAGCATCCTCGGCGTCAGCCCGGCACAGCGAGATTTCGTGCATCGCCTTGCCGGGTTCAATCTTATGAGACGCAAGAATGGCATACAATGAGGTGTTCAGGTCCTCCTGCAGAAGCCATTCATACCGGCGCGCAAAATGATTGATTTCCAGCATCACCGGCATGTCATCTGCAAGACACAGCCTGCGGATCTCCACAATCTCATGGTCCTCCTCGCAGCCCAACGCGGTGATATCCTCGCGCGTCGCAGCCACATAACGTGCGGACAGGACCTTTGCGGACCCGTGAAGACCCATCAGTTCACAGGAGGCATGAAAGCTGGTCACTGACCTAAGATCCCGCTGGATCCTCGGCATACTCACAAAGGTGCCCTTCCCCTGATGCCGCTCCAGCAGGCCTTCATCGCTCAGTTCCTTGAGTGCCCTTCGCACGGTGACGCGGCTGACTTCGTACTTCTCGCCCAGTTCCTTTTCCGAAGGAATCCGATCATGGATCTGGTATTCTCCCTCCATAATCGCACTGCGCAGTCGTTCCAGCAGCTGCCTGTACTTCGGGGACTGATAGTTTCCCGTCTCTTCCGTCACGTGCTCGCCTCCCGCCTGAACAAAATGGCGTGGAACCCTGATTCCACAAGCGGTAGTATAGCACACGGCTGTGGAAAATGAAAACGCTGTGCGCGCGATCCCCAAAAAGGACATTGTGATCTATCGTGTCCTTTGCATACGTCACTTGCGCTCCAAAAAGGCATGCAGCACGCTCCCACCCAAAGGCATCTTCTTGTTGAGAGGTCCCAAGGGCGGTATAATGCTTACGAAATTCCCCTTGGGGAGGCTGTAACATGATCGACGATCCCCGCGTTTCCGCATGCATCGTACTGTATAAAACCAGCAGTATCGTCCTGGATGCGGTGCGCTCGCTGACAAACTCCACCGAGCGCGTCCAGCTCTATATTGTAGATAACTCCGCCGAGCTCACCATTCAGCGGCTCATTGAAAACCTGGACCCCTCCACCGTCTTCTACCCGCAGGCCACCAACCTCGGTTACGGGAAGGGGCATAATGTCGTGATCCCGCATCTGAAAAGCGAGTATCACCTGATCATGACCCCGGATATCACCTTTGCCCCTGACCTCATTTCCCGCATGGTCGACTATATGGATGCCCATCCGGATATCGTGATTCTCTCCCCCCGCGTCTTCTTTCCCGATGGCAATGAGCAGCACCTGCCCCACCGCAGACCCACCGTCCGCTATCTTCTGGGCGGTCCCCTGGAAAAGTACGGGAAGCCTTTCACCACCTGGCGCGATGAGTATACGATGAAAAACGAGGACATCACTGTCCCCATCGATGTGGAATTCGCCACCGGCTGCTTTATGATGGTGCGCACCCACGCGCTCTATCAGATGCGCGGGTTTGATGAAAGATACTTTCTCTATCAGGAGGACTCGGACCTCACGCTGAAAGCCCTGCAGTACGGACATGTGGTCTATCACCCGGACATGCACGTGACCCACGCCTGGAACCGTGAGGACGCGAGATCCCTAAAGCTTCGGTGGGTTCATATCGTCTCCACCGCCAAGTTTTTCTGGAAATGGGGGATACAATGGTAGCGCCTGTCACCGTACTTCTTGCCACCTATAACGG